>CAYLJQ010000508.1:0-5442 GCA_964383955.1 uncultured Heliomicrobium sp.
AGTTTTGGCGTTGAATCTAGTTTTTCTGCACCACTTGAATTGTGAAAACTAAAGGGAGTGTGTGTTTAGCAAGTTCTAGGGTTGATTGAGGCTTTGTTACACGAATACTGAGCCATCGTTTTGAACAACCTGTTAGTCCGTGATCTTGATGGAGTCGGGCATTCCGAGATGAGTCATCTGGTTCAAGATCGAAGTCTTCAGTAACAGTTCTTTGAATTGGTTTTCTACCTGGCGCGTTTGCAGCCGGTCTCCGAAGATGGTCTTGAAGCGAAACATCGTCCTTCGCCGTCTACGTGAAAGCGTCGAATGATCCGGCACAGTTAGCGCGATCTTCATCAGTTCAAAGATGGATTGCAGAAAACCTTGGGTCTGACGCCCGGCCAGACTGTAGATGGCTTGGACGGTCGCCATCGTCTCAATCGCCAAGTTCGTGTAGGTCGGCGAAGCTCCTGGTTCTCCGGTTAGATCATTCGTCGTCCAATTGGCAGTGGCGTCTTTACTGACCCAGACCGTAAGACTTCCACGTTGTTTGAGTGCGCGGTTATACCCGCGCCAGTTGCGGATGCGGTAAGCGGTTTTCTTTTTCATCGCAAGAAAAGCTTACCACTTCATCGCATCCGCAGCTTCTCTCTTCGATTTGTGCAACAACGCCGTTGTGCGTTGTCAGTATTCAGCTAACAAATCGAAGTTAAACACGCGATCAATTTCGTTACGTCCGTGATTGGCATTATGGCGGATGGTCATCCAGCGCCCGCCGCTTTCCCGCGTAACCATCAATGATCTCTGATAAAGCCGATGTTCAGCCAAGGATTTTTCGGCGGTGTTGGGACTATTGAGCAAGTGTTCGCCTTTGACTTCGAGCAAAAGCAAACCTTCGCCACGTTTGCGCCCGCGCACTTTCACAATGAAGTCAGGGATATAGCGCTGTCCGCCCGGTAAGACCAACGCAACCGCCCAGCCTTTGAGTTCGGGGTTGCGATGCCACCATTCGACAGTTTGCGAAGTGTCGTTATCCAGCAATTCGGCAAAGGCTTTTTCGTCTTCGTTCCAATCAGGCGTCATCACGCCGTAAACATTCAAGCGCGCGGCGGATGTATTCGGCGATAAGTCTACGTATTCCGGCAGTGGCTTGGTATCCTACAATTCAATATGCCTGGCTGCGCAAGCGCGCAAGGCGTCGAAATTGTCGGCTTCGAGCAAGAGGTTGCGATAAGGCTAAACGCCCGCCGATTGCGCCGGATCGAGTTCGAGCGCGACGAAATCGTCATTGAGCGCGCGTTCGTGTTCGATCTGATTGCGTTCCCACACCAGCCCGAAACGTTGATTACCGGCATGCCGAGCTACGCGCATTGACCCACGCGCAAGGAGAGGCAGGCGCGTGGTTGCGGTTATTGCTGTGAATGGGAATTGCCGCCGGGTACGGCGCGCTCCGGTTTGCGCTGGCCAATGCCGTCGAAAATCGTCTGCATTGCCGGAACCGATGTCGCACGGTATCTTCACCTTCTTTCGCTGGAGGACGAATTTACCAGCGGTTGCGCGCACTTCACGCCGCGCATCGTGCAGAAAGTTTGCTAAGCGACAGCAATTACGACTGGTTTCCGTCGTTTACCTTTTGAGAAGAACCCGTCGGCTGTCGTCGCCAAACGTTTGCTGGCGGGATTGTTGGGGTTGCTGATTTCCGCGCTAATCATCTGTTGGCTTTGCTTGCACGCGTTGGGTCGTTACCAACTGGCAGGATGAAGGTATTACGCTGCTGGGATTCCGCGCAATCTGAATTTCCGGTTTTAAGGATGCTTGCTGATGAAACGATCTTTTGGGCTTTTTCTGTTGCTGATGTTGCTGAGTTTCCCGGCGCTGGCCGAAGGCGTGCCGCGCGCGCAGTGTTTTCCGACGGAAAAGCTGCCGCCCGCACTGCGCATAAAATCAGAAGAGTTGTTGCTGAAGGCGCTGGATTCGGAAGCGCTGTACACGCTTGTCGGCGGAATGAAACCGATGAGCAGCGGCATCGCGTCCTTCAAATTTGCGGTCAAGCAACCGGACTTACGGGAAATTGAAGACGCGCGGCAGGCATTCGCCGCCTGGCGTTGCGGCGATGAATTGTTCGCTGACGTGCGCCATTTCGCGCAGACGTACGAAGACTCAAAAACCAGGGAAACGATGCGCGCCGCCGAAGCCGTGTTGCTGAACCTGCCCGCGCTTTCCGCCACGGTGTCGAAGTATGCGGATTACTTTGCGCCGTTCGGACTGACGCCGCACGCGCATCCGATGGAAGTGCTGATGGCGATTGAATATAGCCAGCCCACGTCCCGCTGGCGCGGGTATGGCTATTTGTTCGGCTTTCCGCTGTACGCCGTGGATTTTTTCGTCCAGGCAGGCGAATCGGAAAAGCAAACAGGCAAATTTGTCGAACGCGATTTTCTTTCCATTCCCACGTTCGGCGGCGAAACACATCAGTTCGTTTGGGCCGTGCCGAAAGGGTATGCCGAACAGGATGAAGACCGCGCGATTCGTGCGCGCGCTGCGGAGGTTCTGGCCGCCTATCGCGAACGCCGCGCCCGTTTCATCGGCGCGGGCAAACCCGGCGTCAGCGAATTGCTGCGCGATTGGTTTGACGACGGCAAAGGGTTTTGTCTGCCGTCGAATGCCATGAAACCAAAAGCAAAAGCTGCCGGCGCAAAAGAAAAAAAGTAGACGAATTGCTTGGCATTTAAGGCCAGCGCATCAAAAGCCCTGACGGGCAACTGCCCAAAAACTCAATATTTGATCGGCCTGCAAATCAGGGGCTGGTTTAACACACAGGATCAAAGGGGCAAGGGATCAAAGAGAAACAAGGCGGAACCCGAAGTCACTTTGAATCTTTGTTCCTTTGACACTTTGCGCTGAGATTCCCATTTGCCGTACACCCAGTTGAAAGCCGATCTAAAAGACTGATTATGCGCTTACTCGATGTGAATGGCTTGCAGGTCTAACGGAAATGATGACTTATACTCAATCTCAGAACGACAAAAAGCATGTGATTGCCTGCGGCGGGAAACCAGCTTCGCCAACGGGCGATTCTTATGTAGCGTTTGCCTTACCCGAAAAGAAGTAAAGACTGTGACTGCCCCATATCGCCGAAGAGCATGTGGAGTGGCGTCGTTTATTTGCTGTGCTGTACCACTGATTCAGGAGAAAACTATGCACCGATACAAACAATTTGCGATTTTGGCGGTCTGTCTGTTGTTCCTCATTTCCTGGACGCCTACCACCAGCGGCAAGGTCGCTGGCAAAAAAGGCGAGTGGCGTTCGTATGGCGGCGATCAAGGGTCAACAAAATACTCGCCGCTGGATCAAATCAATCGCACCAATGTGCAGCAGCTCAAAATCGCCTGGAAGTGGGATTCGCCCGATCTGAAAATTCTGGAAGCCAATTCCAAGCTGTATACGCTGGGGTATGAAGCAACGCCGCTGATGGTGGGCGGTGTGTTGTACATCAGCACTTCGCTCAGCCAGGTAGCCGCCGTCAACGCGGCAACAGGCCAAACCATTTGGGTGCATGACCCCAAAAGTTACGCCACAGGCCAGCCGACCAATCTGGGCTTTTTGCACCGCGGTGTGGCGTATTGGACAGACGGCACGCTGGAACGCATTTTCATCGGCACCAGCGACGCGTACTTGATCGCGCTTGACGCCAAGACAGGCCAGCCGGTCGAAAGCTTTGGCGAAAAGGGCCGCGTGAATTTGACGAAAGCGATTCCGCTGGCGGTGAACGCGCGTAATTATGCGATCAGTTCCCCGCCAACCGTGTGCCGTGATGTGGTGATGGTGGGAGCTTCGATCAACGACGGCCCAACTCACAAAGAAATGCCGCGCGGCGATATTCAGGGTTTTGACGTGCGCACAGGCAAGCCGCTCTGGGTTTTTCACACCGTGCCGCAAGCGGGCGAATTCGGGAACGAAACCTGGGAAAACGAATCTTGGAAATACACCGGCAACACGAACAATTGGACTCTGGCAAGCGCAGATGAAGAACTCGGTTACTTTTACATTCCGCTGGGCACGCCAACCAATGATTGGTACGGCGGTCACCGATTGGGCAACAACCTGTTCGCCGAAAGTCTGGTGTGCCTGGACGCCAAGACCGGCAAACGAGTTTGGCATTATCAAACCGTGCATCACGGCGTTTGGGACTACGACCTGCCTGCCGCACCCGTGCTGTGCAATCTCAAGGTCAATGGCAAAACGGTCAAAGCCGTCGCTCAAATCACCAAATCGGGCTATTGCTTCGTGTTTGATCGTGTGACCGGCAAACCTGTCTGGCCGATTGAAGAGCGCCCGGTTCCACCTTCGACCGTGCCGGGTGAAAAGCTTTCGCCGACGCAGCCTGTTCCGACCAAAATCAAGCCGTTTGAACTGCAAGGCGCGACCGAAGAGAACCTGATTGATTTCACGCCTGAATTGCGCGCCGAAGCGCTCAAGACTTTGCAGAAGTACGATCACGGGCCGCTGTTCACGCCACCAACCGAAAAAGGCACGATCAACCTGCCCGGTTGGGGTGGCGGCGCGAATTGGTGGGGCGCGGCCTTCGATCCTGAAACGGGCATCTTCTACATTCCATCCGTCAGCAATCCAATTACGGTTACGCTGCGCAAACCTGACCAGACGCGATCGAATTTTAATTACCGCGCAATTATTGGGAGCGTCCGCGGGCCACAAGGCTTGCCGCTGTTCAAACCACCATACGGACGCATCACCGCGATTGACCTGAACAAAGGCGAACACGTCTGGCAGGTTCCGCACGGCGACGGGCCGCGCGCCAAAGTGAATGAGTTGATCGGCAATGGCAAAGATGTTGGGCCATTGGGCGCAGGCGGCGGCGGACCATTGCTGACTAAAACTCTGTTGTTCGTCGGGCAGGGATCGGGTGGGCGCGGCGGGGGCAGCGGCGGCGGAACGAATGTGCTGCGCGCGTTCGACAAAACCACGGGCAAGGTGCTGGCGGTGCTTGATCTGCCCGGTTCTCCGCATGGCACGCCGATGACTTATCTGGCGAACGGCAAGCAATACGTCGTAGTCACAACATTTGACGGGCAATTGGTGGCAATGGCTTTGCCGTAAATTGCAGAAGGCGGTGATGCCCGAACTTTCAGCCGTCTTTCCGTTCGGCGCAGGCAAAGATAAATTGGGGCTGAGCTTTCAACTCACAATGACCGAAGGCAAATTCCGCCACGAACGCAGCGCAGGCAGTTACACCTGGGCGGGCATTTGCAACACCAACTTCCGGGTAGACCCCAAGCGCGGCATCGGCGTGATTTTCCTGTCACAAGACTTGCCGTTTTATAACGACATCAGGATGAACGTGATGCGCAGATTCGAGCATCTGATTTACGCGAATTTGCAATAAAGCGTTGGCGCGAAAATACGAACTGGCAAGGTCAGTCTGATACTGGCGAAGGAAGCTGA
>CAYLJQ010000509.1:0-5441 GCA_964383955.1 uncultured Heliomicrobium sp.
TGTTACTTGTTCTGATTTAGAAAATGACAGCTTGCCACGATTCCGCCAGTTTGAAAGATTGCAAAACGAACAAGTTTTTAACCATCTGTTGCTATCAATAATTCATGAAAAGAACAATTTCTGAAGATGTCAGGCGCAAGCTTCAAGAAGCTGCGACTGGAAAATGGGCGAAAGCCAGCGCCAAAAGCGTTTATGAAGCGCAATCTTCCGTTCCCGCAATTGTTGAAGCGTTGGATGTGGCAAGTTTGAAGCGGCGAGCCGGTTCCGGCGTCACAGTGCGCGGCCTTGCTTACTATGTAGATAAGCGCCGGTTTAAGCTGAAAGAAGAAACTGCTGATTCAGTTGCGGTGAGTGTGCGGGGTTCTGAAAATTACACCGTCTTTTTTGATCTTGAACCGGATGGCGAAGTCTTCACGTCTTGTGACTGCCCATATTCCGATTACGAAGACGAGATCATCTGTAAACACAAAATTGCCGCCGCGCTTTACCTGAAAGATCTGTATTCCAAAAGACCTGCAAATAGAACTACCGTTCAATCAAGTCTCTCTTCGGAAAGTGAGCCAGCAATTGAGTTGGAAGATTCGCGCTGGCGAGAGAGTCTTGCGGCTTTATTGCGGCGCGATTTGGTTCCAAACAAATCGCAAGCGGTTGAAGCGATCCTCTTCTTTACCTTCATTCGTCGAAATCATCGTTACGTTGTTCAGCCTGGCATTGTGGTGACCCATAGCATCCCGTCCGAACTGTATAAGGACAGAGACGCTTTGCGGGAACACCTGCTCGACAATCGGGAACCATTGCGTCTGCAAACGTACCCGCTTTCGTCTCATCACCTGGATTCCTATCAATATGTAAATGCTGAACCGGCTCAGCAAATGTTGGTGTATCAGGCGGAATCCGCATTGCAATCAGGTTATTACAATTACAATTACGGCTACGGGTACAACGCAGAAGCGCGCGCCTGGGCTGGGCTGAGCGCCGCGCTGACATTTCTGGGCAACGAACAGCAATTGATCAAACAGCCTCTGGACGTATTGCCTGGAAAGGCCCAAATCGAATTGGAGTTGCAGCGGCAGGAAGACGGAATTCATCTGACGCCGATGCTTGTTTTGGCGGATCGTGCAATCAGCCTGAAGGCCAACGGACTGGAAGTTTTCAATCAATCGCCGCTCTGGTTGCGCGACGGGCAGCAGATTTTTCAGGCCGGGATCGAGCAGAACAGATTCAATCTGTTGCGCCAGCAAAAGACGTGATCATTCCCGCCGAAGCTGCGGATGAATTTTTCCAGCGCAATTTTGTGGACGTGACCACCGCTTACGAATTACGCGGCCAAAACATGCTTGGCGAAACGCTGACAGATGTTCAACCCGTTCCCAGGCTTTATCTGATTGAACACGCGAATGGCGATGGAACGCACGAACTGCGCGCTCGAACGCGGTTTGCCTATAACGGATTGGATTGTATTGCAGCCAAAAAAGCGCCGCCCTTCAGCTATGCGCGCGATGTTGAAAACGACAAGGTGGTCAAAATCCATCGCCAAGCCGAGTTTGAAAATCTGTGGTGGCAGCGATTCGGCAAAGACGAATTCGGCCTGAAGTGCGGCAACGTTCGCGAAGGCACGACGCAGGATGTTTTTGTGCTCAGAAAGAAAGTTCATCCTTTCGACTTTCTGAAAAACATGGTGCCGAAATTGGCTGAAGCGGGCGTCGAAATCTACGGCGAAGCGGAATTGACGCTGGCCAAAATCAATCGCGCGCGTCCGACAATTTCGTTCAACATCACTTCCGGCATTGACTGGTTCGACGTTCAAGCCGTGATCAATTTCGGCGATCTGGAAGTTTCGCTGGCCGAAATCCGCAAATCGCTGCGCAAAAAAGAACGCTTCATCAAGCTGGCGGACGGTTCCATCGGCGAAATTCCCGAAGAGTGGCTGGAAAAATACAAACACCTGTTTGGTCTGAGCGAAGCCAAAGAAGACGGCCTACGCGTGGCGCGTCATCACGTGACGATGTTGGATCAATTGCTGACCGACAGCGAACAGGTGACGACTGACAAAGGGTTTGAAAAGGCGCGCGAATGGCTGAAAAACTTTCAAGGCATAGAAGCCAAGTTGCTGCCCGAAAACTTTCACGGCGAATTGCGGCCTTATCAAAAAGCCGGATTCGATTGGTTGCACTTCCTGCGTGAATCGCGGTTTGGCGGATGTCTGGCCGACGACATGGGACCCGGTAAAACCATTCAGACGCTGTGTTTTCTGCAATCGGTCAAGGAAGCTTATGAAACCCGCAACCAGCGCAAACGCAAAAAAGAACCGCGCGCCGCGCATTTGCTGGTCGTTCCGCGTTCACTGGTGACGAACTGGATGCGCGAAGCCGAAAAGTTTGCTCCGGGCTTGCGGATTCTGGATTTTGCGCACGCAGAACGCGCGGCAGACATACGCGAATTCGACGATTACGACGTTGTGCTGACGACGTACGGCATTTTGCTCCGTGAAATCGAACGCCTGATCGAATACGAATTCGACACCGCGATTCTGGACGAAGCGCAAGCCATCAAAAATCCGGTTTCGGAATCGGCCAAAGCCGCGCGGCTGATCAAATCCAAATACAAATTGACGCTGACCGGAACACCGGTCGAAAACAACACGCTGGAACTGTGGTCGCAGTTTGCCTTTCTGAATCCTGGCTTGCTGGGTTCAGCAGATTACTTCCGGCAGGATTTCGCGGGTCCCATCGAACGCGAGCAAAACGAACAGGCAACCATCACGTTGCGGCGACTTGTGTATCCGTTCATTTTGCGAAGGACAAAAGACCAGGTCGCGCTGGATTTGCCGCCGCGCAGCGAAAAGATTTTGTGGAATGAAATGGAAGCGGCGCAGCGCAAGGTCTACAACGAAACGCGCGACGAATATCGCGCCAAAATTCTGAAGCTGATTGAAGACAAAGGCGTCAAAGATGCCCGGTTCCGCATTCTGGAAGGACTGTTGCGTCTGCGCCAGATTTGCAATCACCCGAAACTGATGCAGCCTGGTTACAAGGGGAAATCAGCCAAACTGGATACCTTGCTGGAAACCGTGGAAACGCTTCGCGCTGAAGGGCACAAGGCGCTGATCTTTTCGCAGTTTGTGCAGATGTTGAAACTGATTGAAGCTCAACTGAAGAAGGCGAAAATTCCCTACAGCTATCTGGACGGTTCCACCGTAAATCGGCAAGCTCGTGTGGACGAGTTTCAGTCAAACGAAAACATTCCGATCTTTCTGATCAGCCTGAAAGCAGGCGGCGTTGGATTGAACCTGACGGCGGCGGATTACGTCATTCACGTTGACCCGTGGTGGAACCCTGCGGTTGAAATGCAAGCCAGCGACCGGGCGCATCGCATCGGGCAGAACAAGCCCGTATTTGTTTACAAACTGATGATGCGCGATTCGGTCGAAGAAAAAATCCTGCAATTGCAGGAACGGAAACGAAATCTGGTCAAACAGCTCATCACCAACGAAGCGGGCTTTTTCAAATCCTTGACGGCTGAAGATATCAAGGCGTTATTTTCCTGAAACCGCTTACTTGCGCTCTTTTGCAAGCTGTTCGTTATAGTTCTTTTCATAGCCTGCGATGTAATTGCGAAAGCCTTCCGGGTCAATGAACGGATTCGTTTTCGGATCGGCAGCCATTCGTTTGACCTTCGTTTCCATATCGAAAAACGGCGCATGCGGTCCCAGGAAAACATCGCACTTCAAAGATTTCAGTATCTGAAACGATTTTGCGTAAGCGTCCGCAACACCCGGCCATGTTGGGTTGTTGACCATCTTGACGCCGGGGTTGATGGACATGCTGGCCGCGAAAACCACGTCATACTTCTTGCCGTTTTCTTCCACCGTCGTCGTCCAGGTTGTATTACCTTCGGTATGGCCCGGCGTTAAATGCGCCGTCAGCGCCACGCTGCCCAGCCGAACAACTTCTCCATCTTTGATGATCCTGTCCACCTTGACCGGTTTGTAATTGTCCAGCGGATGGAAGCCCTTGGCTCCGCCGCTTTCCAGAACCAGTGCGTCCGCCGCCGTAGCATAAACCTGCGCGCCAGTCGCCGCTTTCATATCCGCGTGTCCGGCGACGTGATCGAAATGCGCATGGCTGGAAAGAATGACGCGAATATATTTCAGCTTGTGGCCCAGGGCTTCGATATTGGCGCGGACAATTGGCGAAGATTCCTGCATCGCTGTGTCAATCAGGATGTGCCCGCCCGGCGAAGTGATCAGGTAACACGCCAGGTTGTTTGTGCCGACGTAATAAATGTTGCCAATGATGCGAAACGGTTTGAACGGTTTGTTCCAACCGTCATATTGCGATGATTGCTGTGGCTGATTTTTGGCCTGGGAAAACGGTGGAAGAGTGCAAACGCCCAACACCAGAGCGAAGAGCAGACATTGTTTCCATTTCATAGGGGCTCCTTTTGCCGGTACGGCAACGTGGTTCGGGTTGCCGCACTTTGATATGAACTTCGTGAATTCTGATGACGAACGACAGTTGGGCTAACGATACTCCGCTGCCCGTGCAATCTCAAAAGTTTTGGGCATCAAGCGCAGAGAAAAAATCCGGCAACGCCGACTGCCACGAACGCATGGGTGGCAAGCCAAGTTTTTCCGACATCAAACAGCGCATCGGCGTGTTGCGTGGACGCCGTGCCAATCGGTTTGCCGTTGCGTCCGAAATGCCTTCAATTAAGACAGCGTTGTTGGGGTTTAAGCGGCGCGCAAGTTCTACCGCAAACTCGTAATGCGAACAGCAACCCTCGTTCACCACTTGGTAGGTTCCATATTGGCGATGCGCCAGAATTTCATCGATTCTGGCAACCAGATCGCAAACGTACGTCACGCTGGCCCACAAATCGTTGACGGCTTGCACAGGCCGGTTCGCCGCCAGAGTGCGAACAGCCTGGCTGAAAAAGTTTTCCTTGCCCGCGCCAAACACCCACGAAGTTCGCACCACATAACTTTTTGGCGCAGCGGCAAGCACCGCTTGTTCCCCAGCGAGCTTCGTTTCACCGTAAATGTTGATTGGCAAAGCTTCGTCATCAATCGTATAAAACGCGCCCAGTTCGCGGTCGCCGTCAAACACGTAGTTGGTGCTCAAGTGCATGATTTCGGCATCAAGCTCGGCAACGGCTTCGGCCAGAAACTTCGGCCCAGTGATGTTGACGGCTTCTGCTTTTGCAGGATTGGCTTCGCACACGTCAACGCCCATCACCGCGCAGTTGATGACCAGATCGGGTTGCGATTCTTGTAGATAACGGTTGACGGCTTCGCGGTTGGTGATGTCCAGCGCCGAATGCGCCAGCGCAACCACTTGATGGTCAGCGGCAAAAAATCGCGCGAGTTCTTTCCCGACGAATCCGCCCGCACCGGTAATGATCAGTTTCATGATTGTGGATGAATGGTTTCGTTGCGCTCC
>CAYLJQ010000510.1:0-5435 GCA_964383955.1 uncultured Heliomicrobium sp.
GATCCCAGGTCATTGCGATGGGCAAATGCGTCGCCTGCTTCGTGATGGCGTAAATGCCAACGGTAATTAGCCACGACGGAAAATACGCCAGCAACGCCAGCAAAATCGCCTGGAACAATACAACCAGAAACAAATGCTTGTCCGCGTGGCCCATGGCTTTCAGCGTGGCAAATTCGGCCAGATGATCCGAAACGTCTGTGTAAAGAATCTGGTACAGAATCACCGCGCCCACACACAATCCAAAGATCAACGTCATCGTGATGACGAAGCCAATGGGCGTGTTGACCGCCCAGTAATGCTTTTCCAGAGCGATCAATTCCGCGTGCGTCAGGATTTTGACATCGCCGGACAGCGAGCTTTGAAGAGCGGAGCGCACGGCTTCCGGATTTGCGCCGGGCTTCAATCGGATCACGCCAAGCTGGATTACGCCGGGTTCCCGCGACGGAAACATTCGCTGAAATGTGAGGTCGCTGGCCAGAATTGTCCCGTCAGCTCCAAATGAAGTCCCCAGAGTAAATATTCCGCCAACTTCCACTTGATGACCTGCCGCTTCCGTTTTCACAGTTCCGCGTTGCGCGAAAGCTTGCGCAACTGCGCCAAATTCAGGACGCGAAGCCTGATCGAATAGAACAACATCCGGGATTTCGATCTTCCTAAGGCTGGCCTGAACCTCCGGCAAATCTATCGGCGATGAATGGGGATCAAAGCCAATTACCAATATGTTTCGTTCGCTCAACGTCTGCGGATTTTTCCACGGAGCCTGACTTAGATAAACGGGAGTGACGGATTCAACGCCTTCCTGGCCCGCCGCCTGATACAGCCTGCGGCGGGAAAATCCGCCGGTTTGCAACAGCATGGTGTATTGCGTGCTGATCATCACCAGATCTCCACGCACGTGGCTGTAATGCAAAACGGCGCTGTCGAACAAAGCTTCGCGCAGCCCCAACTGCATCAGCATCATGATGATTGCGACAGCGATCCCTGCCAACGCCGCCGCCAACCGGCGTTTTTCCGCAATCAGTTGAAACCACGCCAATGAAGCAGCAAATGCAATGGTGCGATTGATTCGAAAGGGTGAGGGCATAAAGTTAAGGCTTGATGGAAACGGTAACGCGCGCGTTAATCAGCCCAGCAACTTTCTGCGGTTCATCCAACAGAACCTTTACTTCCACAACGCGCTTGTCTGAAAAGCTGGCCGGGTCAGCACTGAGGACGGAATTTTTTGTGGCTCGCAATCCGATGCGCTCGACCTTGCCCGCCAGTTTTTCAGGCAAAGAATCGCTGCTGACTTCCGCCGATTGGCCAAGCTTCACGCGGCTGATGTCCGTTTCATAAACCTCCGCAACGGCGTACATACGATCGGTCTTGGCGATTTCCGCAATGCCGTTGCTGCCGATTTGCGCCCCTGCGCGAGCGTGAATTTTGACGACACGACCGGTGATCGGCGAATAAATGAATGCCTGATCCAGTTCAGTTTTGGCCCGCTTTGCTTCGGCGACGGCGGCATCAATTTCTGCCTGGGCGTAATTGACGTCCACGTCTCTGACTTCGGCCAAACTGGCCAGGCGCTCCTCGGCTTGTTTCAACAATTTCTGTTGCGTCTCCCACTGCAACCGTCTGGCGTCAAGCTCTACCTTGGCAGTATCGCCATTCCGAAACAGACGCTCTGTACGCCGATATTCGCTTTCCGCATGATCCTGTTCGATTTGGAGCTTGGAAATTTCCGTGCGCTGCGCTGACAGGTCGGCAAGCTTGGGCCCCGCTTTGATTTGCGCTAAACGCTGTTCGGCAACCTTGATCCGGCTGGTGGCAACTTGCCAGGCACTTTCCAGCCGCTGGCGATTGTCCAGCTCCGCAATCAACTGCCCCGCTTTGATGTCATCGCCTTCTTCAATTTTCAGCACGGCGATCAGCGGCGTTCCCGTCTGGCTGACAGACGGAGCGGCCAGCGTGACGACTTCAAAATCAGGCTCGATTCGGCCCAGGCAGGAAATCGCCCCCAGCGATGGGGCAATTTGCAGAGCTGGCGTTGCCGTTGGTGTCACCGGGAGCAGCAGCCTGACCGCCAACACAGCCAAAAGGCCAAGACCAACCACAATCGTGACAATCCATTTCCAGCGCGCTCTTTTGGGTGAGTTTGTTCCGGGCGTAGGCAATCTTCTTTCCTCTCGCTGTCAGGTTTTCGTTGTCTTGTTCTATTATTTAGATGCGTAACCGCTTTAGCTGCGGCATTATAAGCGGCAAGTCTTTTGAATTAGAAGCCGGTGAAAACTGCATAACCTTATGAAAACATTTTTCCGTTGCGCATTGCTGATTACGGCAATGCTGCTGACAGTCTTCTTCTGCCGTTTCGAAAGTTCTTCGCTCCAGTCATCGGCTGGCGCACAAGCCCGCGCCGCCAACCAATGGATCATCACCCTGGAGGAACCGACTGGCATTTATCGTCGCGACAACGAAGTCGTGAGCGTCAAGCTGAACTTCGCCGCCGGTGAAGCCCGCTCCGATCAGCTGCGAGTTCTCTCTCCAGATGGACGCGAAGTTATGTCGCAACTCGCTGTCAGTGAAAAGCACAGCGACGGTTCGGTTAAAACGGCGGAGCTGATGTTTCCGGCAACGATTGTTCCAGGCGAACGCCCAGAGTTTCGGCTGATCAGCGACTCAGGTCATCAGCCGTCTAAAGATGGGACTCAAAACGCAATCACCGCTCGCCGCGTCGGAGTTGGCCGAGTCGAACTGGCCAATGACCGTTTCGGCGTGATGGTCAATTTGGGTTTGGAAAAGACAGAACCAGCGCTGGTCGCGGCGTTCAACAAGTCGGCCAATAAATCAGAAAGCCAACAACGGATGCTGAACTTGATTGATACTTCGCCGGATGTCGCCGAACCGCTGGCATTCGGCAAAAAGAGCACGGGCTTCGGCACGTTTCTGGACGACAAACTTCGCAGCGGCACTTTTGATCAAGTTGAAATTCTGGAAGCGGGACCGCTTCGCGCGCGCGTTCGATTGTCTGGCGCAAAGCTCGGCGAAGGCCGTGAAACCTGGGAATTCACATGGTTTGCAAACAGCCCTGTGCTGCATTGGCGAACAATCGTCGAAGGCACTGAAGCCAATTCAAACTACGGCTTTTTCTTTTCCTCTGTTTCCGCCACGCCTTACGAACCGTTCAACAAATGGATGGAAGGTTCCGAACAGACCAAGTTTCCAGACGGCTGGGAAGTAGACAACCCGCCGGACCATAAAATCGCGCCAAACGATTTTGCGGATTTGCCGGGTAGGCATCTGGTTTATTACCAGCGCGAAGAAAATTACGGCGCACTCGGGTTTTACGAATTAGACAGTTCACTGGAATGGCGCGGCGCGGGTTCGCGACAGTTTTATGCGATGACCAAGCTGACCGGCAACAAACGCTCTTCGGAAATTGCCATCGCATTTCCGGGTTGGAAAGGCACGACGACCGTGTTGGAAGCTCGGAAGGAATACCGAACGTTTATTCAACCCATTTTGTCAGTTCGCAGTTCGCAGTTCACGGTTCGCAGTGACACGCCCTCCGTTCGTAACTCTGAATCCGCAATCCACAATCCGCAATCCGCAATTAAGCCAGTTGAAGAGATCAAGCGTGAACTCACGCAGCAGATAGCAAGCTTCAGTCTGGACGGTTCATGGAAACTAAACTGGACAGAAAAATCCGAAGGCGAAAAGCAGGGCTTTTATCAAACGAATTTTGACGATTCGGCTTGGCGTGCGGTTCAAGTTCCCGGCACGGTTCACACACAGATCCTGGAATCGCCGAAGTTCTACACCCGCGAAGCGGAATGGATCAGCGAAAAAGAATGGTGGTATCGCCGTAAGTTCACGGTGAATCCGGCTGTTGGCGAAAAACGGTTATGGCTGCGGTTTGAAGCGACCGATTATCACGCTGACGTTTATCTGAACGGCGAACTACTCGGTCGGCACGAAGGCTACATTGATCCTTACGAATTCGACGTGACGGATAAATTGCGTCGCGATGGCGAAAACACCTTGGCTGTTCGCGTGTGGACGCCGATCAGCTATTACTGGCGGCATCGGCCTTACACAATCAAAGGTTCGTACGGCGCAGTTGACCAAAAGCCTGACAACATCACGCCGCTTGGCATTGTTCGACCAGTCAAGCTGATTGCTCGCGGCGCGGTGAAGATCGAAGACATCGCTGTAGACACGCGACTGAACAAAGACGGAAGCGCCGATGTCGTCGTTGATCTAAACCTGAAGACTGTCAACCCGACTGAAGCCAACATTTCACTTTCACTCACACCGCGAAACTTCTCTTCTCCAAATGGTATTACGCTTCAAACTTCTGAGCCGTTATCAGCCCTTGGCGTCTCTCGTCGCTTTGTGTTGCATGTGGAAAAGCCGGAACTATGGTGGACGTGGGATCACGGCAAACCGAATCTGTACACGCTGGATGTTCGCGTGAAATCAAGCGACGAGCTTTCCGACCAGCAATCGCTTGCTGTTGGCATTCGAGAGATTGAACACATTGACTGGAAGTTTTACCTGAACGGCAAGCGGATGTTCATTCGCGGAACGAACTTTTACTACAACCTGTTTCAGTCAGAAGTTCGCCGCGCCGACTACGAGCGCGATTTCAAACTGATGCTGGGCATGAACATCAACATGATCCGGCTGCATTGTAACTTCAGCAATCCGGAGTTTTATGACCTAGCCGACGAATCTGGCGTGCTGATCTTTCAGGATTTTCTGGAAGCCGCCTATCCGGAAGACCGCGACTTCAGCTTGAAAGCGGCGCGGCTGTACGACCTGTCGATTCGCTACGTCCGCAATCATCCGTCCGTCGCGCTGTGGGCAACCAGCGATGAAGAATCGCTGGAAAATTACCGCGACCTGACCAAACACCTGGAGCCGCGGCTGTACGCGCTCGATCCGCAACGACGAATGGTTCAACGCTCAACCGGGCGGTACGGCGACGGCCACATTTACGAAGGCTGGTATGGAGGAACGATCTGGGCTTATGCGCAAACCAACGAAAAGTTCATTTCAGAACTCGGCGCAACAGCGTTGCCGAATTACGACAGCGTTATGAAGTTTCTGCCCAACCATTGGCCGATCAAAGATCATGAAGAAGAATGGATTTTCCGCAAGCTGCAAATCCCCGAAGCGATGCGCGCCTGGGGTTCGCCGGAAGGAATGACGTTGCAGCAATACATCCCGCAAACGCAGGATTACGTTGCTCGGCTGTTTCAACTGGCGATTGAGCGGATGCGGCGAATCAAGTACGAACCTGCGGGCGGCATTCTGCATTTTCACGCGATTGATTTGTGGCCTTCGGTGACAATGGCGGCGGTGGATTTTTATCGCCAACCGACCAAGGCGTATTTCACCGTGCAGCGTTCGTTTCAGATGGTGTTGCCGACGTTTGCTTACGAACGCGACAC
>CAYLJQ010000511.1:0-5420 GCA_964383955.1 uncultured Heliomicrobium sp.
GTACACCACAATCGAATACGCGCAAGCCATCGAAATGCGGCTGTCTTCATAACGAAGCTGAGTTGGTTGAACGCAAGAATTAGCCATTAGCCATTGGGCACTGCCCATTAACCGACAGGGTCGCGATTCTTTTACCCTGCCAACTAATGGGGAATGCGCAATGGTTGATGGATAATGTTGGATTGCCGAAGCGCCTAAAGCCAACAGCAGAACCAAAAAGAGTTTCATAGTCTTTCCCCGCAAAACATTGTCACGACATGCTGATTGCGCGATGATGCCAGCGCCTTTCGGCATTTGATTTCAATCCAACTTCAAACTCAAGGAACAAGCTATGAAAAGATTCTCTCTTTTAATTGGGCTGTTTGCGTCGTGCGCGTTGTTTATTCTGGCGACGAGTTCGCCAACGATTCTGGCTGACGAAGCCGGTGTCGCCATCAGTCATCAAGCCAAAGCGGATTTTCAACTGACTGCCGATCCGAATTCGGCGGCGTGGAAAAAGGTTCCGGGCTTCATTATGGAAAAAGGCCGCCGAGGCGAGATCGTCGCCAACCACAAAACCGAAATCCGTTCGCAATGGACGGCCAAAAATTTGTATTTGCTGTATTCCTGCCCATACGAAGAATTGAGCTTGAAACCGAATCCGACGACAACGGCGGAAACCGACAAGCTGTGGGAATGGGACGTTGCCGAAGTGTTCATCGGCACGGATTTCAACGACATCAAACATTACACGGAATTTCAGGTGTCGCCGCAGGGGGAATGGGTGGACCTGGACATTGATCGCAAACCGAATCCTGCCAAACACGATGTCGGTTGGAATTCCGGCTACGAAGTCAAAGCGCGGATAGATAAAGCCAAGAAGATTTGGTATGGCGCGATGCGAATCCCCATGGACAAGATCGACAAGCGCCCGGCGAAAGCTGGCAACGAAATGCGGATCAATTTTTATCGCATTCAAGCGCCGAAACCGAATCGCGTGTTCGTCAACTGGCAACCGGTCAACAGTGACAATTACCACACGCCGGAAGCCTTTGGGCGATTGAAGCTAAGCGCAAAATAAGGAACTTTCAAACGCAAAGGCGCGAAGTTGCAAAGACGCAAAGGACTTTTGACCTGAAGGCTACAAACGGCCAAAGGGCAAAAAAGCTTTGCGTCTTTGTGTCTTTGCGTTAAAGCCGGTTTTGCTGAACAGGAGCGATAGTTTCGCCAGCTTTCAGCGGCGATAGGCCAGCGGCTTCTACTTGCCGGTTCAAGTTCGGCACAGTTTCAGTGACCAGCCGATTGACTTGTTCGATCAATGCATTCAGCGTCGCAGTCAGTTTCGGCAACTGGCTGCGGTGTTTGGCTGAAACCGGTTCGGTGTAAAGGTCCAGTTCGTCAAACAGACGGCTGATTTTTCTCATGGCCGCGTCTTGCAGTGCCAGTGTGGCCTCGTCCGCAGGCCCTGCCGCTTCCGAAGCCATCCCCGCCCGAACGATCTGAGGATTCAACCGGTTCTGTACATCAATCACTTCATCCAGCACCTTACCGACCAAAGCGATCAACGATTCAGGTTTGTTTTGCTGTTTGTTCAAATTGTCTCGCAGCGAAGCCAATTGCGAACGCAGCGCCGATAGCCGGTTTTGGCTTTCCGTGCCGGAGCGTTGCAGTTTGTTGACCGCCAGCAGGAAATCCACGCGCGCTTTAGCGTCGGCAGGCAATAGTTGAATGCGCGGGTCTTCTTCAACAATCAGCGGTTTGCTCATCACTTCTTTGCCGTCCACGATCAGCTTGAGCGTGTATTCACCTGGCAACACACGTGGCCCGCGCGGAAAGGCTCCGGCAAATCCGCTGTTGCCGCTGGTTTGTCCGGGCAGCGGAGATTGATGGCGGCAATCCCAGGTGACGCGCTGAATGCCCGGTTCGTTGGTTGCGGTGAAATCACGAACCAGCGCGCCGCTTCGGTCGTGAACGGTAATGCGAACTTTGTCTTTGGCTTTTTCGCGCAAGTAATAACTGATGACAGCGCCGGTCGGCGGATTGTTGGCAATGAAAGTTTTGTGGCCTGTGCTGGCTTTGTGATTGTAAATCCGCCACGTTGTCGCCGGACGAGTGTTAAACAAATGGGCTTCTGCCGCCGCAACGGTTTCGGTCATCTGTTCCAGCGGAGTCATGTCGTCCAGCACCCAGATGCTGCGTCCGTGTGTCGCCAAAATCAGATCGTTGTCGCGCGGATGAATCTGAATGTCGTCCACCGGCACGGTCGGCAAATTGTTTTTCAATTGCCTCCACGCGGCTCCGCGATTGAAGCTGACCCACAATCCGAACTCCGTCCCGGCAACCAGCAAATTGTGATTGCGATGATGTTCGCGAATGACATTGGCCGGATGTGGCAAACCGTTTGTAATCAGTTTCCAGGTTTCGCCGAAGTCTTCGGTGACGAACACATACGATTTGAAATCGTCGCTGCGATGTCCGTCAAACGTCACATAGGCGCGCCCGGCTGCGGCATGCGAAGCAATGACGCGCGTGACGTATGTGTTCGCAGGAACGCCGGGAATTTTTTCTGTGACGTTTTTCCACGATTTGCCGCCGTCGCGTGAAAGCTGGACGTTGCCGTCATCGGTTCCCACCCACAGCACACCTTCTTTGTTAGGAGATTCGGCGATGGTCGTGATGTGGCTGTAATTTTCCTGGCCGTCGTGGCCGGAAAGCACATTGGATTTCACTTCGACGCCCATAATCGGCAAGCGGTTGCGGTTGATGGCTTTGGTCAGGTCTGGGGTGACGGTCGTCCAGTTGTCGCCGCGATCATTCGATATGAACAACCGATTGCCGCCCAGATAAATCCGCCGGTTGTTGTGCGGCGAAATCAGAATCGGCGCGTTCCATTCAAACCTATACCGTTCGCGTGAACCCTCTTCCGGTTGGGGACGGATGAACTTCGCTTCGCCGCTCAACAGATTCAACCGATTGATTCCCGCGTTCTGAGACTCGGTGTAAACCGTGTTCGGGTCTTTCGGATCAACCACACAATAAAAACCGTCGCCTCCGCCAACGCGAATCCATTCGTCGTTGCTGACACCCGTGGCGTTCGTTGTAAAGACGGGCGCTCCCCAGGAACCGTTGTCCTGCAATCCGCCGTACACCCAATACGGTTTGCGGAAATCGAACCCGACTTCGTAAAACTGCCCCAGCGGAATGGTGTTGATGAAATCCCAGGTTTTGCCTTTGTCGTAGCTGAAATGGATGCCGCCGTCCGAACCGGTCAGCAAATGATTGGAGTTTGTTGGGTTGATCCACAGCGCGTGGTAATCGCCGTGAATTCGCCCGAATGGGCTGACCTGAAAATTCTTGCCTCCGTTGTCCGACACATACCACGAAGCGCCGAGCACATACACGCGGTCAGCGTTCGATGGGTCAACACGAATCTGGCTGTAATACGCAGGGCGCGGATTAGTGATGGATTGTTTTTTCCAGGTTTCGCCTTTGTCGTCGGAGCGGTACACGCCGCTTTCCGTTGAGTGTTCGTAGATGGCGTAAACCACTTTTGGGTCTTTGCGATAAATGTCCAAACCGATGCGCCCAGCGTCGCCCGTTGGCAAGCCATTCGCCAGCTTTATCCAGGTCGTTCCGCCGTCCGTCGTTTTATACAGTCCGCTACCCGGACCGCCGCCTTGAAAGCCGAACGGCGTTCGCCGCCGTTGATACGCTGCTGCGTATAACGTGTTGGAATCGCTTGGGTCCATTGCGACATCGGCAAAGCCAGTGTCTTCGTTGATGAATTTGGTGTTCGTCCAGGTTTTGCCGCCGTCTGTGGTTTTGTACAGACCGCGTTCTTTGTTTGCTCCCCACAGATGGCCAAGCGCGGCTACATAAACCGTGTCGGGATTTTTCTGGTCAATGACAATGCGTCCAATGTGGTGCGTGTCTTTCAGGCCAACATTTGCCCAGGTTTTGCCGCCATCCGTGGATTTATAAACGCCGTTTCCCCACGAAGAGCTTTGGCGATTGTTCGGTTCGCCGGTTCCCACCCAAATTACTTCGGGGTTGGATTGAACGATTTCCACATCGCCGATGGAGCTGACGGCTTCGTTGTCGAACAGCGGCTCCCAGGTTACGCCGTTGTTTACAGTGCGCCACAAACCGCCCGATGCCGTCGCGGCAAACACCGTGTGCGGATTGCTTTCGACGACGGCGAAATCATCTATGCGTCCGCCCATAATCGCTGGGCCGATGGAACGAAATTGCAGCGTCTTGAATGTGGCTTCGCTGAGTTGGCCGGTTGATTGCGCTTTAGCGGAAAACTGATTCTGGAGAAAGGAAAGCGATGCAAGCGCGAACAACGCGAAGCAGGAAATGGCGAACAGGCGAGCCTTGGGAGAAAAGACCGTCATTTATCCGAATACCTCCGAAAATGATTATTGAATTGAATCCTGTAGCAAAAGCGGAGGGAACTTAGCATCACAATTTTTCAGAGGCAACAGGTGTCTTGAGTGCTGCGACTTGTCGCAGCACTCCAAATTTATTTGCGAGCAGGCGAACGCGCGTACCGCAATCCGACTTTGACCAGCACGGGCGAACCGGGCTTTACGGCGACGCGATAAATGGTTTGCGGGCCAGGCTCGTCCTGTGTCAGTTGCCGCGTTCCGCTGGCACCTGCTTCTTTTTCGGCCTTTGTCCAGGCTTTGCCAACGCCATCGGCCATTTCAAATCTTTCTACTTTTGCGCCCCAAGTTTGCTCCCATTGGGCGACCTGTTCGGCAGTCAGAACCAAAGGTTTTTCGCCGATGGTGATTCCTTCCAGCGGTTGCGGAGTCACGATGACGGTCAAACTTTCGCTGCGCACATCCGCGCGCCTGGGGCGCATCGTGAAAAAGTTCGGTTTGTCATCCTGTCCCGGCAATTCAATGATGTATCCCGCCGCAACGCGATTGTCGCCGCCGCGTGTTTTCGTCGTTGGGAAGATCAATTCGGGCTGGCCATACGAACCGTCGGCAAACTGTTCCCGGTCAACGATGTACAGGAAGCCGTTTTGCGGAGCTTCAAAGCTCAGCCGGATGCGGTCGTTCTGTCGCAAAGGCGTGTCGGCAGAAATCCGTTCCGGCGTCCATTCCATTGCGTCTTCGCCTTGCTGGACGATCATTCGCACTTGATCGTTGGCTTTGGCCGGGCGCAACCGCCACACCGTCAACCCCACTTGAGCGAACTCTCCGTTGGAAGCCGGTTTCGCCGATTTGCCGACGTATTTAGGCTTTCTGGCCGGAGCGGTTGATTTGCTGCCGGGACGCGCTTTCAGAAATTCTTCGGCCACGATTCCGCGATCCGTGTCTGGCTGCGGTTTGGCCTTCGTTTTGGTTTGCGCGAAAGCCGGCGCGGAAATGACCAGACAACTGCCAACGATGAACAAACAGAAACGATGTTTCATAAGCATTCCTCTC
>CAYLJQ010000512.1:0-5416 GCA_964383955.1 uncultured Heliomicrobium sp.
CTTTCGGTATGGCTTGGCTGCTAAGTCTGCGGCAAATGGGGTAGCCCTTCTTTCAATGGTGTTCTTGAGAGCGACGGACTTCCGATTCCATCCGACCTACCAACATTAAAAACCACATCTTCCAGTCGCCGCACAAAGACCAAAGTGGATATTTGAAGGTCGCTGGTTTATTTCGCTGAATAAAAAAATGACCAAACCACGCAAAGCCGTAGCCAAGGACCAAACCTGTTGGAACCAGCCAGACATTGCCAGTGACAAATGTCAGCGTCAAACAAATCACTCCAAGTGTGCTGCCAATAAAATGCAAAATGCGATTTGCCGGATGCGAATGCTCACGAACGTAATATGGCCAGAAATCTTCGAACCGATTCAAGCGATTTTCGTGGTTGGATAGATTCATAACTTCTCCGGTTTTGTTTTAATCGCAAGCTGAACTTCGCGCGGGATTTTACCTCATTCGCAACTACACGTTTCAAACAACGTGGCATATCATAGCCACGATTTTTCCCCGGGGACTTCGTCAACTTATGGCTAACGTAAAATCATTCAGCTTGATGCTTGGTTTACTTGCTGCCCTTGCGGTCGTTGTGACTTTTTCAGCAACGGAACCGGGGACAGGGTTATGGCGATGGCAGAATCCGCGACCGCAGGGGAATCCGTTGTACGCCATTCAGTTTAGCGATGCTCGCCGTGGCATTGCAGTCGGACGTGATGGCGCGATATTGCAAACTGCGGACGGAGGCAAACAGTGGGAATCGGCACGCAGTCCAGTCAATACCCCGCTTTATGGGCTTGCTGTTGTAGGGAAAAAGGCATGGGCAGTTGGCGCGCGCGGAGAAATTCTTTCTTCTGATGATCGCGGTGACAATTGGCGAACGCAAAAAAGCGGGACGAAAAAACATCTTTTTGCTGTTTGGTTCCATGATGAACGACAGGGCTGGGCCGTTGGCGTCGAAGGGCTAATCCTGACGACCAACAATGGCGGTGAGCGTTGGACGGAGCAAAAAAGTGCCACCACAAAGCAATTGTTTGGCGTGGCATTCGGCGATGACAAGAGCGGCATCGTCATTGGGGCAGAAGGCACTTTACTGACAACGAGCAACGGGGGCGTTTCGTGGCAGGCAAAGAATCAAACCTCATCCCAGAACCTGCTGCGGGTTTTCGCTGTTACGCCAAATAAATTTTGGGTGGTCGGCGCTGGAGGCATGATTCTGGGCAGTGAAGACAGCGGCGCAAGCTGGGTGGCTCAGTCAAGCAATTCATCCAGCAATTTGCACTCGATCACATTCATCAACGAAAAACAGGGTTGGGCATGCGGGGCCGACGGAACGATCCTTCGCACGGATGATGGCGGTTCGACCTGGAGCGCGCAATTATCCAACAGCGCGCAATTGCTCAGCGCGATTTGCTTCGTGGACGATAAAACCGGTTGGGCAGCGGGCGAAGGCGGTGTGATTTATTCGACGACAGATGGCGGAGAGAAGTGGTCGCCCCAAACCGACGGTGTGAAGGAAATGTTTAACGCGGTGGAGTTCGCCAACACGGAACGTGGCTGGGTCGTAGGGATGAATGGCAGTGTAATGGCGACAACCGACGGTGGGAAAATCTGGCGAGCGCAAACGTCCAATGCGATTACGAATTTGCGCGGAGTCACTTTTACAAACCTGGAAAACGGCTGGGTTGTCGGCGAGCGCGGCACAGTCCTGCGAACTTCGGATGGAGGCGCTTCATGGCAATCGAAACCCCTGACATCCCAGCTTGACCTGCATGCAGTAACTTTCGTTTCGCCAACAGAAGGCTGGGTTGTCGGAGAAGAGGGCTTGATTCTGTTCACGAATGATGGCGGGAATACCTGGACGGCGCAACAATCCAATAATCGTTTCTGGTTGGAATCCGTAATGTTTCTTGATTCCAAAACGGGCTGGGCAGTGGGGGAAGCGGGAAGCGTTGTTCACACGACGGACGGCGGCATTACCTGGAAACAACAGGAAAGCGGCACGCGCCGATGGCTTTATTCGGTTTCCTTTGCCGATGCAAAAACCGGATGGGCGGTGGGGGAAGATGGGCTGATTTTGCGAACCACTGACGGCGGAGAAAGCTGGACAGTGCAGATCAGCAATGTGCCCAGCAATTTGCTGGGTGTGAAAGCCACGACAACAAAACGGGTCTGGGCGATTGGGTTAAATGGAGTCATTCTGCAAACTGAAGACGGCGGCAGACGCTGGCAACGCGATGCCAGCAACACGACCACGCCGTTGCGAGCTATTACATTTTATGGGGATAACGGATGGGTGGTTGGGCGCGATGGCGTAATCTTGCGCTACGCGGGCAAAAACGCTGGTGAGCTGCGAACCATTCTAGGAAAGTAGTCCGAAAAGCAAATTTCAACTGAAGGAAAAATATGAGACATTCGATGCATAACTGGATGAGACCAGAGCCGATTGAAACTACACTCGAACGATTGCATCGTTTTGGTTATGACAGCATAGAAATCAGCGGCGAACCGGATCGGTACAACTGGCAAGAAGTTCGTGGGTTGATGGACAAGTACGAAATTGAATGTTGGGGCGGCGTGACGCTGATGTTTGAAGGCCGTGATCTGATTCATCCCGATAAATATGTTCGCGTTGGCACGATTGCTTACATAAAAGATTGCATCCGCATGGTCAAAGCCCTGCGCGGGCAGATGTTCTGCATTGTTCCGTCGGTCGTCGGCAAAGTGAAACCGCTAGCTTCAGCAGCCGAAGAGTGGAAGTGGGCCGTTGAAAGCTTGAAAGAGGTTGCGGCGTTTGCTCAGGATAACGGAATCAAAACCGGGATTGAGCCGCTCAACCGGTTTGAAACCTACTTCATCAAACGCCACGATCAGGCGCTGCGGCTGGTGGAAGAAGTCGGATATGACATGCGCGTGGTGCTAGACGCATTTCACATCAACATCGAAGAAGAAGACTGGCGGCAGGCAATTCGCAATGTGGGCAGCCGCTTGCTGGATTTTCACGTCGCTGACAACAACCGCAAACCTTGCGGGCAAGGGCGTTACGATTGGACTGAGGTTGTCGGCATTTTGAAAGAGATCAACTATCAAGGGCCGATGACGGCGGAATTCGTCCTGCAAATGGATCGCACTCCATTGGCGAACGAAGGAAAAAACGTCAGCGAGATCGAAGCTTCTGCCGCCGACCTGAAATTTATTCAAGAGCACGGATCAGGCTTAATCAGTGCCTCCGAATATGACGCCTGTGTCGAAGCAAACATCAAACATTTGAAAGCCGCCGGAGCATGAGCCGATTTACAGAAGCCGCAAATGAAATAGCGCATCGTGGCTGGGCAGTGATAAAAGATTTTCTGCCGCCAGAAATCACCTCCGCATTGCGCGCCGATGCAGAGCAGCTTTGGCAAGCGGAGTCTTTTCGCAAGGCAGGCACAGGACGCCTGGGCGGTTACGCCATTCGTCCAAACGTTCGTAGCGATCATATTCGCTGGCTTGAAGAGCAGCCGACAACTGAAGCACAGTCGCATTACCGCGAAGCCATTGAAGAGTTGCGACAGGATTTGAACCGCGAATTGTTTCTGAGCTTATCCACTTACGAAGCCCACTTTGCCGTTTATCCGTCAGGCGCGTTTTACCAAAAACACCTTGACCGGTTTAACAATGCCGACGAACGAACCATCTCCTGCACGTTTTACCTGAATGAAAATTGGCAGGAAGAATACGGCGGGCAATTGCGGCTGTATTTGCCGAACAGTTATGTGGATGTGTTGCCGACTGCCGGAACTTGCGTGCTATTCCGAAGCGACACGTTCTTTCACGAGGTTCTGCCAGCGACTGAAGTCAGATTTAGTTTGACCGGTTGGTTTCGGCGCCGGTCGCTGAAGCTGGTTTGAAGTTATCTGAATAAATCTCGCTCTTTGGGTCTGATCAGTTCTTTTGCGCTGCCATCGCTGTGATCAAAGTAGTAACCACGAAGCACTACCACCGGGATGCGCGAAGCCTTTCGCATCAACAATCCTGTCGAAGCCGCAATCTCATCTGCCACCGCCAACACCGTTGCCGACAATTCTTTGCCGTGATCGTCATGCTGGCCGCGAAAATCTTTCATTGGTTTCATGCCGGCAACCCCAATGGCAACGTTGGTCAGGCCTTCGCGCCAGGGGCGGCCAAACGTGTCAGTGATGATCACTGCTGTGTTCACTTTCAGCCGCTCTGCCAGACGCGTCTTCAACAGCAAGGCTGAATCATCCGGCGCAACAGGCAACAACGCTACCCAATCTTTTCCGGCGACATTTGACCGATCAACGCCGGCGTTGGCGCAAATAAAACCATGTTTGGTTTCCGTCACCAGCACATGGCCATCCATTCGTATGATATTGGACGATTCGGCAAGAATGACTTCAACCAAACGCGGATCGCGGTTTTGTTTCGAAGCAATTTCCAGCGCCAACGCCGATGGAGTGACGGATTCCAGATTGACCAGGCGGCCTTCGGCTTTGGAAATGATTTTTTGCGCAACAACAACGATGTCACCATCAGCCAGTTTGAAGCCCTGGGTTTCAATTGCGCGAACGATCAGCCAAGCCAGATCATCTCCGGGGCGGACTTCCGGAATTCCACGAATGGCAGTCAGTTGAATGTCTGAATAGGATTTGGAGTTCAAAAGAGTCGGTTTTCTCCTGCAGTGAGTAACGAAACGAAGCGTATGCTACCGGCTGGCTCGGTGCCTGACAAGCAAGGCTTGCGGCAACGAAAACGCCGTGCGTAAAATTCGCCCGCTTCAATTTCCACACTACTCAATCAGGAGGCCTTATGAACCCGCTTAGCCGTTTCGTTGCAATGACTCTCTCTGCGTTTTGCCTGGCTGTGCTTGTCACGGCTCAGACATCACAAAAACCGGAAATTGTTTCCTTGCTTGGCGTAAAACATTTCGCCAACGCCGATGAAAAAGGCGAAATTGCCGCCGCCGAAGCCAAGTTCGCCGCCGATCCAAAAAACATGGATTTGCTGATCGCGCTTGGCCGAGCGCAGGCAAATGTCTGGCGATACAACGATGCGATTGAAACCTACACACGCGGTATTAAGCTGGCTCCGAACGATTGGCGGCTATACCGCCATCGCGGCCATCGCTACATCTCAACCCGCCAATTCGGCAAAGCGGTCGTTGATATGGCTCAAGCGGCGAAACTGAACGACAAAGATTTCGACGTCTGGTACCACCTGGCGCTTGCGCATTATCTGAAAGGCGAGTTCAGCAAAGCCGCCAAGGCTTACGAACGATGCCGCCAGGTCGCCGAAGCCGACACCACGGACAAACGCGACGATTCGGTGATTGCGGTTTCTGATTGGCTGTATATGACTTACCGGCGCATGAATAAACCCGGGGAAGCTGCGAAAGTGCTTGAACGCATCACGCCCGACATG
>CAYLJQ010000513.1:0-5410 GCA_964383955.1 uncultured Heliomicrobium sp.
CACTGCGAGGTCTGCATATCCACGAAGGAGTTAGCGGAGCCAATGGCCCGGTTGTAATTGATACCGGACTCAGCGGTTCTAACACCGTCACTTTGCCAAGCGGCAAAGGTTCGGCGAATTTCGTTGTGCCCATCACCGCGACAAGTCTTGCCCCATTTCAGCGAATGATTGCCAATCCGGCGGGCTTTTACGTGAATTTGCATTCCAGCGCTAATGCAGGCGGAGTTGTTCGCAGCCAGTTGTCATCCCTTAGCTCGACGCCGCCGATTATTCAACAATCCGACACGTACTTTCTGGAAACCGGAGCCGGAGACGCGCAAGTGAAGTTGTTGGCGACGGGGATTGATCTGGGGACGACTGCTATTGTCAACGGAAGTTCGATAATTCCGATTCCTGATCTGCTGACAGGCACGGCGACTGTAACGATACCAGGATCACTGCGCACGAACGCGGGTGTGATCTTCTTACAGGCCCGGAATGGAGCAGGACTGATGTCAACGCCGATTCAAATCGTGGTTGCAGCGGCAGCCAATGTGAATTCGGTCGCTGCAACAACTGCTGACGGCGCGAAATATGGAACTGGCAGTGTTGCGCCAAATTCGATTGCCGCTTTGTTTGGAACCAGGCTGGCTTCGACCACGGTTGCGGCCACAACCACTGTATTGCCGTTTGCGCTGGATGGCACATCTGTTTACGTCAATGGCCAATCAGCTCGGCTTTTCTTTGTTTCGACCGGGCAGGTGAACTATCTGGTGCCTGAAGGAACAGCGGCAGGTCCCGCGCAGGTCGTGCTGGTGGCTAAAGACGGCGCGGTTTCGCGCGGCACCGTGAATGTGACTCCATCTGCACCGGGCATCTTCACCCGGCTGGCAAATGGTACGGGAGCTCCGGTGGCGGTGGCTGGCATGGATGGCACGACCTTCCCAACCCAGATCAGCAACGCCGATGGAACCGCCGTGGCAATTGACGCGGGCAGCTTCGTGATGCTGTTTGGCACCGGCTTCCGGTACGCTTCCTCAGCGATGACGATGTCAATCGGAGGAACTGCTGTCACTCCGCTGGGCTTTTCAGCGCAGAGCCAATTCTCAGGTTTGGATCAAGCCAACGTCCAAATCCCGGCGAATATGGCAGGCAGAGGCGACGTTGATCTGACTTTGACAGTTGATGGAAAAGTCAGCAATATTGTGAAGCTGAAAATCAAGTAAACAATCGGTCAGTGGTCAGCGGCGATCAACCGCTGGCCACTTCTCCACTACGAGTAATGCTTGATGCAAATCGCTGAGAAAATTTGGAGAAAGCTTCAACGTGCAGATAAGCAAAAAAGAAATCAAGGACGTAACGATTCTGTCATTGTCAGGAAATATAACGATGGGGACAGATGACGTGCAGTTACGCCAGGCGGTTTCTGACGCGCTTAACAAAGGGGCGCGAAAACTTCTGATTAGTCTGTCCAATGTTAGCTCAGTTGATTCTTCGGGCATTGGGGCATTGGTTTCAGCCTACACTTCTGTTTCGGGAAGAGGCGGGAAACTCCGATTATGCAGCCTGCCTGCCAGCGTCAAAAATGTGCTGGAAGTGACCCAACTCAACACAGTCTTCGAAACCTTCGATACTGAAGAAGCCGCTTTGGCATCGTTCTAATTGCGATAACGCCTGACCAGGGTATGCAACGCCACCGCTTCCACGCTCTTCAATCTCAAATTTCCGGTTCACAAATTCTGCTGGATGCCGACGAAGCGCATCACCTTTCGCGAGTGTTGCGCTTGGCGGTGGGCGATAGCGTGTTTGTCTTTGATGGCGAAGGCTCCGAATGGGAATGCGAAATTGCCTCAATCCGCAAACGCGAAGCTGATCTGAACATCCTCAAAAAGTTGAGCGACGAAGTTGAATCTCCGCTTCGGCTGACTTTGGCGCAAGCTTTGATCAAAGGCGACAAGTTTGATTGGGTGGTGCAGAAAGCGACTGAGTTAGGCGTAACGCAAATCGTTCCGCTGATCACTGACCACAGCGACGTTCGGCGCGCTGAAGAGAAAGCCGAACAAAAGTTGGAACGCTGGCGGCGAATTTCGCTGGAAGCGGTGAAACAGTGCGGGCGTCGCCGTTTGGTTGAAATCACGGAGCCGGTCCGCTTTGTTCAGTTTTGCGAGCGTTCCACAGCGGCGAACCTGATCTTTTCCGAACGTGGAGGAAAAAGTCTTCACGAAATTGCCGCCGTTCTGAATCAGCCAGCTCAACTCAGCGTTTGTGTCGCATCTGAAGGCGGGTGGAGTGACAACGAACTGCAAACCGCCGAAGCACGCGACTTCATTCCCGTCCATTTAGGCCAAAGAATCCTGCGAACGGAAACCGCAGCCATTGCAGCCGTTGCGCTGGCTCAGCACCTGTTTGGCGATCTGCACTGAACGCCTTTCACCATAGCGTCACAATTTCTTTTTCTTCTTTGCCGTCTCGCCTTCTTCAGTTCGGTAGGCTTTGTGCGCCAGCGCCAGGTGTTCATGCATGGCGGCGCGTGCTTCTTCCGGTTTTCGGCCTCGAATGGCGCGATAAATTCGCTGGTGCATTTCAACCGATTCTTTGAAGTCGTGCGCCCGCCCGATGGTTTCCCGCCGCCGGTCGTACATCACCGCCGAAACCATTTCGACCAGCGTCGCCAGAATCGGGTTGGCGGAAGCGGCGGCAATGGCGCGGTGAAAGCGGATATCGTGGATCAGGTACTGTTGCGGGTTATCAAGCGTGGCATACATTTCCGCCACCTCTTCGGAAATCGCGGCTAGGTTTTCAGCCGTCGCGCGCTCCGCAGCCAGACCGGCCACCTGCACTTCCAAAACTCTGCGCGCTTCAAACATTTGATCGAAGGTCAGGCCGTGAAGCTCTGCCAGGATACTTAATTGTTCGCTGTCCAGCGATGGAGGGCCGTCGGCAACGTAAGTTCCGGAACCGTGCCTGGCCTTCAGCACTCCGCGCGCCACCAGCATTCGCAAACCAGCGCGGATGCTGGGACGACTGATGCCAAGTTGTTTGGCAAGCTCACGCTCCGCAGGCAACCGGTCGCCAGGATGCAATTGGCCGCTGGTGATTAAGGCGCGAATTTGCTCTACGACCTGTTCCGCCGTCGGGCCGTTGCGCGCAGATTCCGGGTCGAGTGAGTCTGTGGTTTTCGTTTTAGGCATTTTGTTGCTCAAGAGGTTTAACCAATTCTCTGCCAGCCTTCTTGTGTGGCGTCATCTTCTTCATAATCAAAAAACTGTCAATGTTTCAATGAAACTATAGCAATAAGAAAATTTAGACGGGTGGTTCCAGAAGCTTGACGCTGTTTTTGACTGCGTGCTATAAGCTCGCCGTTCCTGTCGAGTGGTATAACCAATTTGCGCTTTCAAAAACAATTTATCAGGAGGACTTTGGCATGCCTTCCAATACGCGACCGCTTCTTCAGTCGTTTTTTGCATTGCTTTTCGCTCTTGTACTGATCGGGCAAGCAATCTCGCAAACCGTCACTGGGTCAGTTTCCGGCACGGTGGTGGATTCTACCAACAACGCCATCGTTGGCGCGACAGTATCACTGGTTAACGAACGCACAAGAGATATTCGTACCATCTCAACCAACGATTCCGGGGACTTCCGTTTTACAGCCGTGCTGCCAGGAGCTTACACCATCAAGGTGGAAGCGAAAGGGTTCAGCAATTTTGAACGGCGTGGCAATGTGCTGACGGCCAATGAACATCTTTCAGTCGGCGAGCTATCGCTGAAAATCGGCGCAGTGACGGAAACGGTAACGACCGTCGCCGAAGGAGCACAGGTACAAACCGAAAGCGTAGAGCATTCGGCGCTGGTGACTTCCAAACAGCTTGAATTGATTTCGCAGCGTGGACGCGACGTGACTTCGCTGCTGAAGATTCTTCCCGGAGTTTCTTACGGCGGCGAAAGCGAATCGGCAGGAAGCAGCTTTGGCAGCGGCGTTCCCAACATACAAGGTGGGCGAAACACCTTTAACACGTTCAACGTGGACGGGGTGCGCGGCAATGATTTGGGCAGCCCGAACGTTTTTAGCAGCACGGTCAATTTCGACGCCATTAGCGAGGTCAAAGTCCTGCTGAATGGTTATCAGGCCGAATACGCCAGCAATTCCTCCGCCAACGTCAACATCATTACCAAATCGGGTTCGAGGGAGTATCACGGCTCAGGTTACTGGTATAAACGCCACGAACAATTCAACGCCAACAACTTTTTCAACAACAACACACTGACTACTTCGCCGCTGACGGGCAGAACCACGACGGTTCCCAAGCCGCGTTATCGGTACAGCACCCTTGGCGCAACGTTCGGCGGACCGGTTTGGCTGCCGAAAGTCGGCGACAAGATCAAAGACAAACTCTTTTTCTTTTATTCGTTCGAGGATTCGCAGACACTGAATCCGCAGGCACTGCGTCAGGTAACGGTTCCGACAGCTTTGGAACGAAACGGCGATTTTTCGAAATCGTTCATCTCACTGGATTCCAACCGCAACCCAGTGCCGCTTTTCATTCGCGATCCAACCAAGACGGGCAATTGCAGCGCCACCGATCAGACGGCCTGCTTCCCGGGCAATGTCGTTCCGGCCAATCGCATCAACAAAAACGGACAAGCGCTGCTGAATGTTTTTCCGCTGCCCAATGCCACAAATTTGGCCATCACGAACGCCAATTACAATTATCTCTTGCAGGAAAGCATCAAGGTTCCGAAGCGGCAGAACCTGTTCCGCACGGATTACAGGCCTTCTGCAAAAGACAGTTTTTACGTGCGTGGTTCCATGTGGTACGCAGACAACCAGGGCATTGCCGTTCCGGCAGGCACGGCGAATTGGGGCTTGGCCGGACTGCATTACACCTTCACTGACAACAGCATCACGGGTAACTGGACGCGCGTACTGTCACCGCGCCTGGTCAATGAAGCCTCTATCGGTGTGCGCCACAGCGTCGAAAAAGGGCCGCCGCTGAACGATACCGAACTGGGAAAATTGCAGAAGGCGACTTACGGTTACACGCTGGGACAGTTTTATCCCCAACTGAATCCGCTTGGCATTATCCCTTCGGTGAGCTTCAGCAACATCACCAATCCGGCCAACATTACTTATGACGAACGCACGCCATTGCGGGGCGCTGATACTCTGATTACTTTTACCGATAACATCACTTACACGCTCAGTTCGCATACGCTAAAAGCAGGTTTTTACGCGGAGCGCGCTCGCAACTATGAAGGCGCGACCTCAACCTTTGCTGGCAACTTTACCTTCTCGAACGACGTGAATAATCCGTTGAATTCGGGCTACGCTTACGCCAATGCAGTCTTGGGGAACTTCACGCAATACGCCGAAGCCAGCTTCCGTCCCAGCGGCGAAGGCCGTCAGAGTCTAGTAGATTTCTTTGTTCAGGAT
>CAYLJQ010000514.1:0-5401 GCA_964383955.1 uncultured Heliomicrobium sp.
GCGTAAACACTTCAAACGAAGTAAAGCGACGGTTAATCAGCGGCAAATTGGTGATCGTTTTTTCGCTGAAAGTCACGGCCACGTCGGCGCGTTCGGTTTTGAGCAGCGGAGCTTCCGCTGTGATGGTAACTTCTTCACTGACCTGACCGGGTTGCAGTTTGACCTCCAAACTGACTTCCTGGTCAACAGACACGCCGACTTCCTGCACAGCGGCCTTGAAACCCGGCGCTTCGATACGCACCTGGTAGCGACCCACGATCAGAAACCGTTGGGTAAAGTTTCCTGATTCATTGGTTGTTGCAGTAACACTGACGCCTCTGCCGATGTCTGTGATTGTTACTTTCGCATTCGGCACAGCAGCGCCTGACGAATCAGTCACGGTTCCGACAATATTGCCGTACACCGCCTGTCCGTAGACTGCCGTCGAAGCGAATAGCGCAAACAGGGCGAGAAATACGACCGCCACAGTTCTTCGCATCATTGATAGCCTCCTTGTAATTTCTCAAGTTGAAAGGTGATTGGATACTGAGTCAGCATTGCGGAGAACTAACTCAGACTTCGTTGAATTCGGGTTGGTATTTCACTACCCCAGCAAAACCCGCCAACGAGCCTTCTCGTATTTCGATGATCATGAAAACTTCGTCGCGTACGTCGTATTCGCTTTTTATCCCAAACCGGCTGGCTGGGACAAATCCAAAGCGCGGATAATATTCAGGATGCCCAAGAACGACGATGAATGGATAGCCCGCCTTACGGCAGAGTTTCAATCCTTGTTCTATCAACAACGACCCGATGCCTTCGTTCTGCCGTTCCGGCGATACCGCCAGCGGAGCCAATCCGATTCCTTTTAACTGGCCAGCAGCGGCTTCAATCACGACTTCGCTGAAGAGAATGTGGCCAATAACACGGCCATTGTCTTCGGCAACCAGCGAAAAAATAGCTTTGCCGTTGCGCCGCAGCATATCCACCAAATGAGCTTCCGCCGAATTACTGAATGCTTGTTCGACAACCTGATGGGTTATTGCATTGTCTTCAGGTTGCTCAGGCCGAATGACAATCATTGATGAATCCAAGTTTTTACCGCATTAGCGGTAAGTGAATTGAGCCGTGGGTGCCAGACCCACGGAAACGGTCAACAAGCGACGTTTGAATGCACACCAATGATCGGATTCAGGTGTCGCTGACGCGACACAAAAATTTCATTTCTAACTTTCCGTGGGTCTGGCACCCACGGCTAAATTCAACCGCCGCTCTGCGGCGAAGAGTCCCGAACAATTGCAGCTAAACATCCTCGACGATTTTCGTGCCGGTTGAATCAAACTTCATGCGGCGCTTCTTCCAATAAGCCGCTTTTGCCAACTGCACGGGATTGCAGGCTTCAATGCCGGTCTGAATCTCCGCGCTTGGACGTTTACCGTTCTTCACGGCGTCAATGAAGTTTGCAGCGTGCGCGACTTCCAGACTGCCTTCGGCTTTCACGATTTGCGCTTCGCCTTTGTTCGGCGTGAAAACATATTCGACGCGCGTGATTTCCAGCGTGCCTTCTGTGCCTTGAAAGAAAACTCCTGGACGTTCGTTGCGAATTGACAGCACCGAAGATTCAAAGGTCAGGTTCCAGTTTCCGTTTGCTCCACCGGCGTACTGCAACACGGCGTTGACCGTGTCCGGATTCACGCGGCCATCGTTTAGCTGGTAAATGCCGCCCGTCGCCACAGCATTCAGCGGACGCGATTCGTTCATCATCCACTGCGCCACATCCGCCCAATGCGTCAAAATATCTGCCAGCAAACCTCCACCATAATCCGGAAAATAGCGCCACGAATCGTAGCGAATCCAGTCGTAGGCGACTTTCGGCGCTGGCCCCAGAAAGCGTTCCCAATCCAATCCGGCAGGTTTTGGTTGAGGCTCGATCTTGCGCCGCTGCCACGGAAAGTCATGCCAGATGGCGCGGGCGAACACGACTTTGCCAAGTTTGCCTTTGTCAAAAATCTCTTCTTTGGCTCGGCGGTAATGCGCTCCGCTGCGTTGTTGCGTTCCGGTTTGAATGACTTTGTCGAATTGTTTGGCGGCGGCGATGAACTTTGCGCCTTCTTCAAAATGATGCGAAGTCGGCTTTTCCAGATAAATGTGTTTTCCGGCTTTCAGCGCCGCCAGCGTGTGTGTCAGGTGCAAATGATCCGGCGAGCCAATCAACACAGCGTCAACTTCTTTGCGGCTCAAAGCGTCTTCGATGGCGACGACTTCTACCGGTTTGACGCTCAGAAAGTCGCGCGCTCGACCGCGTTGCACGTCGTACACATCTGCGACGCAATGAAGCTCAGCTTGGCCTGTGGTCAAAAACGCTTTCATCACTTCGCGCCCGCGCCGTCCGCTGCCAACCAAAGCCATTCCCAGCCGATCATTCGCGCCAACCACGCGCGCGTAGGAAGCGGCGGTCAAAGCCGTCGCGCCAATGCTTCCCAAAAACTCTCTTCGCTTGATCATCAATTCTTTCCCAATCGGTAAGGCGTCAATCTAGGCCACCAGCATTTCACGTTTGCGCGGTAGCGCTGGTAACTGTCGCCAAACTTTTCAACCAATTCGTCTTCTTCCAACGGGCGAGCGACATAATTCCAAACCAAACTGCCAGCAACGGAGTAAATCACTACCAACACGGAACCAAGATAAATCCCGACCGAAACTCCCTGCCCTAATCCGGCCAACGCCATTGGGTTGCGAACATAAGCGTACGGTCCTTGCACAACCAATTGCCGCGTCCCGTCCACAGGCAATGGAGTCCCCGCACCCAGCCAAGCCATCGTTGCACCGCTCCACAATCCCAGCGCGCTCAGCAATCCAAACAAACTGACTGCCACCCATTGCTGCCTCGAAAACTGAAAGTGCTGAAGGCCGAGTTCGACCTCGACTCGATAAATCAGCGCAGGCAACACAAATAGAAAGAAGCTCCAAAAGACAGTGATTTGCCCAAGCGTTTTCGTCAGGTTCCACACTGGCGCAGCTTGCCGGGCCTGACGAAACAGCGTGTGCCCCGGATATAAAAAGAGCAGCGTCAAAACCAGACTTGCGCCGAACGAAGCCGCCATCATCACCACGCTGATCCAGGCTGACCCCGTTAACAACGACAACGCCAGACAATACAGCGTCGCGTACCCCAGCGAACCAACGACCAACCACAACGCCACATTGGCCGCAGCTTTTTCGCGCCAGCACAAATAACTGGCGGCAAACGATCCAATTACAATCAAGGAAAGATCAGGCAGGCAAAATGCCAGCAGGAAAACTTCATCACTGTTTGGCGGCAAAAAATATTGCCTGAAGGCTGGTAGCAGCCAAAGCGCCACCCACCAAGCCAAAACAGCCACGGCTTGCAGCGCAAAATAGGGCGCTGTGAGCTTGCGCAGATTCATTCGTCACTTGCCAAAAGCCTGTTTCAAGGTTTGCCGCGCAGGAGCGACTGCTTTTTCGCCGGGCTTTTCACCGCTCAGGCGTTCTTCTTCGTTGATCGCCCAGCCGTTCCATTTCACTTTCTTGATCGCCGCCGCAAGCTCCTGAATAGGAAACTCGCCTTGTCCCAGCGGAACTTGTTCTCCGTTTTTGAAATCGCGCAAATGCAATCCGATGATGCGTTTGTAGTGTTTGGCAAAAAACTCCGGCACGTTGGCGCCGCCGCGAAGCGCCCAGCCACAATCCGTCAGGAAATCCACCAGTGATGGATCGGTCTTTTGATAAAGACCTTCCATCTCCAAGCCACCATTTTCAAATTCGGGGCCGTGGTTGTGATATGCCAGCTTGATTCCTTTTGATCGGCAATACTTCCCTGCCGCATTCAGTCCAGCGGCTTTGCGCGCCAAAGCCTCCGGCGGGATTTGGCCGTCTTTGATCAATCCTGCGCCACTGACAATGACGCGTTCAGCGCCGAGCAAGGCAGCGCCATCAGCAACCTTTTGAATCAGCTCCATCGGCGCAATCTGAGTCTGTTCGTCGTATTTGTCCAAAAAGATATGACAACCCAGAAACTTCAATCCGAATGCTTCAAGCTGTTTTCTCGCCGTGGCGGCAATGGCAAATTGGCCTTGCACATTGCGGAAACCGGTTTCGTAACCTTCATAACCAAGCTCTTTCAATTTGCCGAGAACCGCCAACAAACTGTCAAAGTTATTGGGATCAATCCGCCAGGCGTTCGTCTGACAGCCGATTTTGACGCCCACAGATTTTGGAGCGGCGGGAATCAGCGCAGCAGCCGAAGTAACGGCCAGCGGCGCAGCCAAAAATTCGCGGCGTGAAATCATCTTTGATCCTGTTTTCAGTTATGAATTGATCCCGGCTCAATGAATGTGGTTTACCGGTAAACCTGATTGCAGCGCGCACTAGACCACACGCGGCGAAAATCTGTCAAGATTTGCAGGCCCAATTGATTCGCGAAGCTTCAATTCCACAGGCAAAATCAGGCTTTGAGCCTGGGCAAACTCGCAATTCATGGCGCCAATCAGCAAGCGATACGCCTGGCTGCCAATCTCGTACATCGGCGTGGCAACTGTCGTCAGGCTTTTATGCGTGAACTCCCCAACTGCCGTGCCGTCAAAACTGACAATCGAAACTTGCTCCGGCACGTTGACTCCGGCTTCATCAAAAAACCGCAGCAACCCCACAGCAACCAGATCGCAGAACGCGACAATCGCCGTGGGCTTCGCGCCTTTTGCAGCCCACATTCGCTTACCAGCTTCGTAACCTCCGGCAAACGTCAGATCGCAACGCTCAATCAGCGCTTCGCTTTGTTCCAAACCCAGTTGCCGTGCAAATCGCTTGAAGGCGGTCAGCCGCTGGCGAATTGGCAGCATTGCCGGTCGTCCGGAAACATAGGCCACACGGCGATGCCCGCGTTCGGCCAGTGCTTCGACAACCAGACGAACTCCGGCGGTGTAATCGGCGGCGACCTGATGAAAGATCGGCGGTCGCAATTCACGATTAACCAGCACAACATCAAAATCGGCGTCACGAATCAGGCTTTGCCAGAACGGCGGCAGCTTGGGCCGTTCGTTGGTGAATGGCGGCGCGGCAATGATGCCGCCAACGTGCAAACCCATCATATCGCGCACCCGCTCCGTGTACCGATCCATGTCGTAGGAGCCATTGGCCAACAGCACGTGATAATTTTCGGCGCTGGCTTTGTCTTCAATTGCGCGTATGACTTCAGCGTAATAAAGATCGGAACTATTCGGAACGATGACGCCCAGCAGGTTCGATTTGCCGGTCGCCAGCGCGCGGGCGACGTGGCTGGGTTTATAACCGAGCTTGTCCATGGTTGCGCGTATGCGCTGTTTGGTTTTCAAAGAAATGCGCGGATGATCGCGCAAGGCCAGCGAAACCGTCATTGCCGAAAGACCAAGCTTGGCGGCGACAT
>CAYLJQ010000515.1:0-5397 GCA_964383955.1 uncultured Heliomicrobium sp.
ATCCCTTCGATGAAGAAACCTCTTTAAAACTTAAAAACGATGGCCATGAAACGAAGACGATTCATTCAAACTCTCGCTGCTGCGCCCGCGATTGCGGTGCCAGCTTCCCTGGAAACCAACGCGCAACCGCAGGCTGGCGCGCAACGTCCGCAAGAAGAAGCGCCAAAGCTGGAAACGGCTTCGCTGGATGTTGCTGGCGAAACGACACCACGTTTTTTCAGTGCGCCGCAATTTGCTGCGCTGAAAAAGCTGAGCGAAATCCTGATGCCGCCGCTGAACGGTATGCCGGGCGCGCTGGAAGCCGGAGCGCCGGAGTTCCTGGATTTCCTGATTGGCAAATCGCCCGCGGACCGCAAACAGCTTTACACTGCTGGCCTGAACGCGCTGAACGCGCAAGCAACCAAGCGATTCGGCAAAGCCTTTGCCGAAGTGACCGAAGCGCAGGCCGTGGAATTGCTTGCGCCGTTGCGTCAACCCTGGACGTACGAACCGCCCGCTGACCCGTTCGCCCGTTTCCTGCGTGAAGCGAAAGCTGACGTGCGCAACGCGACGATGAACTCACGCGAATATACGGTGGCGAGTTCCAGCGGCGGGCGGCGCGGTGGAGGCGTTGGGCAATATTGGTATCCAATTGATTGATACGGCACCGCGCGCGTAAGCAAGCGGAGCTTTCGCCTACGATCAATCTATGCCAACTCAGGTTCCGCTTGCTTACGCGCGCGGTACCGTACAGTTGGCACATCTTCCTCAGAGTAATTCCCATCATTATGGCTGAAAAAGAATACGACGTGTTGATTGTTGGCTCCGGCGCTTCCGGAGGCATGGCGGCGTACACGCTGACGCAAAAAGGCTTGAAATGTTTGTTGCTGGAAGCGGGCGCGCTGGTGGATTTTCAACACCAGCGCACGATGAAACCCGTTTACGAATTGCCGTATCGCGGCCTGGGCAAACCGGGCAAGCTCTCGCACGTCGTGCAGGCCAACGAATTCAACGCCAACCAGTGGGTGGACGAACAACAGGTTCCCTACACGCATGATCCGAAATCACCGTACAACTGGGTGCGCGTGCGGATGGTGGGCGGCAAGTCTTTGTTCTGGGCGCGAATGTCCTATCGCCTGAGCGATTACGAATTCAAAGCCAAAGACCACGACGGATTCGGCGACAACTGGCCAATCAGCTACGCCGAACTGGCTCCGTTTTACGACCGAGTTGATCCCATCTTTCGCGTCACTGGGCGCAAAGAAGGTTTGTCGCAATTGCCCGACGGCCAGTTTATCGAAGACAAATCGCCCGACGGCACAGCGCTGGAACGCATCGCCACCGCTGGCAAATCGCGCAGCATCACGGTGACGAAAATTCGCCGCTCGCTGGGCGATGGTCAATACGCCAGTTCGTTTAATTTGCTGCTGCCTGCCGCCCAGGCCACAGGCAATCTGACCATTGTGCCGAACGCCGTCGTCCGCGAAATCACTACCGATAAGAAAACCGGCAAAGCCAACGGCGCACATTTCGTTGACCGCCAATCGGGCCGTGAACTTCACGCCAAAGCCAAAGTCGTTGTGCTGGGCGCGTCGTGTTTGGAAAGCACGCGCATTCTGCTGAATTCCAAAATCGCCAATTCCAGCGGCGTGCTGGGGCATTACCTGCACGATCAGTTTTACATCTCGAACGGCGTGTTGGGCGTCATGCCCGAAGCCAAAAATGGCAAAGCGCCGCGTGGCTTGCTGGGCAGCGCAGGCTACATTCCGCGCTTCCGCAACTTGAAAGATCCCGGCACAAAGGCGAAAACCTTCCTGCGCGGTTACGCTTGCGACCTGTATCCGGGAGCTTCGCCGGACGCCAAACTTTTTCCATCGTGGGGCGCGGAGTTGGACGAACAACTTAAAGTCCATCGCGGCGCAGGCATCGGCACGACGATCATGGGCGAAGTCCTGCCGAGGTTTGAAAACCATGTCAAACTCGATCCGAAAGTCACAGACGCCTGGGGCATTCCGGTGTTGAACTTCCAGTGCCGCTACACCGATAACGAATTCCACATGGCCAAAGACGCTGTGGATACAATCAGTCAGGTGTTCAAAGACGCGGGCTTTGACGTGCTGCACCAGAACGACAAGATGTATCCGCCTGGCTACAGCATTCACGAAGTCGGCACTTGCCGGATGGGCGACAATCCGAAAACCAGCGTGCTCAACAAATGGAATCAAAGCCACGACGTGAAAAATCTGTTTGTGATGGACGGCAGCAGCTTCGTCACTGGCGGTTCGCAAAACCCGACGATGACGATTCTGGCGCTTTCGATGCGCGCTTCAGAATATCTGGCGGAGCAGTTGCGCAAAGGAGATTTGTAACAGTAGTTTTGAATGTGACGCGGATAGTTGATTCGCGCGCAGTAAAGCTAACAAGCAAGAAGGAGAAATCATTATGGCAACTAGCACCATCAGACTTCATCGCGTTTTGCGCGCAGCACCTGAGCGCATCTACCGAGCTTTTCTTGACGCAGACGCAATGGCCAAATGGCTTCCGCCAAACGGTTTTACGGGCAAGGTTCATCATCTGGACGCAACGGTTGGCGGCACGTACAAGATGTCGTTCACCAATTTCAGCACAGGAACCAGCCACTCCTTTGGCGGAGAGTACCTTGAACTGGTGCCGCACGAACGGATTGTCTACATAGACAAATTTGATGACCCGAACCTGCCAGGAGAAATGAAGGTGACGGTTACCTTAAAGCAGGTCATGGTCGGCACGGAATTGAACGTCGTTCAGGAAGGCATACCTGAAGTTATCCCGGCAGAAGCTTGTTATCTGGGCTGGCAAGAATCGCTTACACTACTGGCAAAGCTTGTTGAGGCAGAGATTCCAGATGGGCAATAAGGAATCAAGTTCAGTCATGCAAAAAGAAACCAAAGAATACGACATCTTGATTGTTGGCTCCGGCGCTTCGGGCGGGATGGCAGCATACGTGCTGGCGCAAAAAGGCGCGAAGTGTTTGTTGCTGGACGCCGGGCCGGCAGTGGATTTCAACCGCCAGCGCGGGTTGAAGCCAGTGTACGAATTGCCGTATCGCGGCCTGGGCAAACCGGGCAAGCTGCCGCACATTTACCAGGCGACCGAATTCAACGCCAACCAATGGGTGGATTTCGATCAGGTTCCGTATACCTTCAGCACGAAAATTCCCTACAGTTGGGGGCGCATTCGCATGGTCGGCGGCAAAGTGAATTTCTGGGGGCGAATGTCGTACCGGCTGAGCGATTACGAATTCAAAGCCAAAGACCACGACGGATACGGCGACAACTGGCCGATCAGTTACGCTGAGCTTGCACCGTTTTATGACCGCGTCGAACCGATCTTTCGCGTCTCTGGCCGCAAGGAGGGTTTGCCACAACTGCCCGACGGCGTGTTTGTGGAAGACAAGTCTCCTGACGGCGCGGTGATTGATCGCCTGAACAAAACCGGCGAATCGCGCGGCATGCGGGTGACGAAAATCCGGCGCGCGCTGGGCGACGGACAGTTTGCCAGTTCGATGAACTTGCTGCTGCCAACAGCGCAGGCAACGGGAAATCTGACCATCGCGCCCAATGCCGTCGTGCGTGAAATCACGGTTGACAAGAAAACCGGCAAAGCCAGCGGCGTCAATTTCCTGGATCGGCAATCGGGCCGCGAACTCCACGCCAAAGCGAAAGTCGTTGTGCTGGGCGCTTCCTGTCTGGAAAGCACGCGCATTCTGCTGAATTCCGGCATCGCCAATTCCAGCGGCGTGCTGGGACATTACTGGCACGATCAGTTTTACATTCCCAGCGGTGTATACGGCGTCATCCCCGAAGCCAAAAATGGCAAGTCAGCACGGGGCCTGAGCGGTTCCGGTGTGATGGTGCGGTTTCGCAATCTGAAAACGAGAGAGAAAAACTTCTTGCGCGGTTACGCTTGCGACATCAATCCGGGTGGAACGCCGGATGCGAAGTACTTTCCGATATGGGGCAAGGAACTGGAAGACGCCATCAACAATCATCGCAACGCGGGCATCAGCACGACGATTATGGGCGAAACGCTTGCGCGCTACGAACATCACGTCAAGCTAGACCCGAAAGTCACCGACGCCTGGGGAATCCCTGTGCTGAACTTCAACATTAAATATACCGACAACGAACACAACATGGCCAAAGACGCCGTGGATACGATCAGCCAGTGGTTCCAGGACAGCGGGTGCGAAGTGCTGCACCGCAACACAATCATGAACAACCCCGGTCGCAGCATGCATGAACTTGGGACTTGTCGTATGGGCGACAATCCGAAAACCAGCGTGTTGAACAAATGGAATCAAAGCCACGATGTCAAAAACTTGTTTGTCGTGGACGGCAGCAGCTTTGTCACCGGCGGCGCGCAAAATCCAACCTTGACGATTTTGGCGCTGGCGATGCGCGCGTCAGAACATCTGGCTGAGCAGATGCGCAAAGGAGAATTGTGAAAGGGCAGCGCTTTTTTGATTTTTGCCGCAGAGCGGCAATTGAATTTAGCCGTGGTTTTCAAACCCCGGAGCGAAGGACAACCTCCCGCCGCGTCACGTCGGTAATGCCTGAATCAGGCGTCGCTGACGCGACGCGAAATGCCGGACTATCTTTCCTGGCATTAAAACGCCGGGCTAAATTCAAGTCGCCGCTACGCGGCTGCAAAATCGCAGTTTTGTCGCTTGTCGGTGTTTCCGCTTGCTTGCTTGTCGCATTCGCGCAAATTGAAAAACCGTCCGGTCCGACGCAACCCATTCCATTCAGCCACAAGTTGCATGCGGGCGCGCAAAATTTGAAATGCGCGACCTGTCATAAAAATCCCGATCCGGGCGAGCGGATGGGATTGGCAACTGCGGCGCTGTGCATGCAATGCCATGAAGATGTGAAAGCCGACAGCCCGGCGATTCAAAAGCTTGCCGGATTCGCCAAAGACAAACGCGAAATCAAATGGACGCGCGTGTATGAAATTCCGAGCTACGTGTTTTTCAGCCATCGCGTTCACCTGGAAACGGGAGCGACTTGTACGGAATGCCACGGCGAGGTCAAGGAACTTGAGCAAATGTACAAGGTGAAGCAAATGAATATGGCCAGTTGCATGAACTGCCATCAGGCCAAAGGCGCGCCCAATGATTGCAATTATTGCCACGAAAAAATGAATTGAGTTAAACGGAACTACGGTTTCCCATCGGCATTCGGTACACGTACGCCAACAATTTCTGTACTGTCCTTCTGCCGAACAGCCTGCTAGAAAGTCAATCGCTTGGCTAATGCCATCTTTTCACACTCACACCCAACACCCGCATTATAAACCTTGCCTTTAGAACGTTTAGCGACCATAGACGCGTAAAAAACCTACTGAATTTTGAATGGTATTAAACTTGCTTCTTTGGAG
>CAYLJQ010000516.1:0-5393 GCA_964383955.1 uncultured Heliomicrobium sp.
GATGAGAACGAAATGCTGGAAGTGAAAGAAGAAGACCAGGAACGCCTGAACAATGTTTGCGCCGGCAATAGCGAAGAGTTTTTTGATTTGGTAAGGCCGGAAGAAGATCGGCTGAAGTGGTGTGGCTTTTCGCCGATTTACACTTTCATGAATGTTATGCCTGAAGCGCGTGGCAAGCTGCTTCGTTACGACCAATGGAATATTGATGAAGAATCAGTGGTTAGTTTTGCCGCGATGGAATTTGTCTGAAACTTACTGCGGATTTTGCCGAAGAGCGGTGCGGAAAATCCCGCACCGCTCTGTTGTGGCCGTAATCAAACTCCGCCTGTTGACCACAGCCGCAAACTTGGCTTATGCCGCTCTGAGGTGCTGTTTGTTGCTATCTTCGGCGGACGTCCTGGACGGGAAAGCAAGAACACTGGATTCTTCAGAGGTCTTTCGCTCAGGCAGCACTGTTGGCAGTGTGAGCAAGAACGCCACAATACCCAGGGCCGGTAATATGATTGACAGCCATTCCAGATTTAACTTTTCGTAGTAAGACATTGGCACTCCGCCAGCCACATCACCAGCCGCCAGGATCGTGACCAGAAAAGAGGCTCCACCAACAAGCAGGGAACCCACAAGAAAGAGCGCCGCAACGAGTTGCATCAACTTTGCAAAATTTTTCATGACAATAGCTCCTCTCAATAATTTGGGTGAAAACTCGCATTTCAAATACTTCGCTAGTGGAGAGTGCATGCATTGTGCCGCGACGTTGATCGCAAGATCGTGACGCGGGCTTCTCAGGCTTTGGCGACTACCGTAGAATATGGTTATGGCTGTCAATAAAGGACCACGAACAGTTTTTGCTTGTCAGAATTGCGGGTTTCAATCGCGCAAGTGGGTGGGCAAATGCCCTGATTGCGGGGAGTGGAATTCATTTGCCGAAGAGCGCGAACGTCTTGTCAGCAAAGATTCGCCCAGCACCGCTCGCGTCGGCATCAGTTGGCGTGACAGCAAGCCGGTGGCTTTCAATGAAATTGAAGCACAGGACGATTCGCGTGAAGTCACAGGAATTGACGAATTCGACCGTGTGTTGGGCGGCGGCATTGTCCCCGGATCGTTGGTGCTGATCGGAGGAGAGCCAGGAATTGGCAAATCAACTTTGCTCAGCCAGGTGGCAGACAAACTCAGTGCGGTTTATGGCCACGTGCTGTACGTTTCCGGCGAAGAAAGCGAGCGACAGATTAAGCTTCGCGGCGAACGCCTGGGCATTAATCCCGCCGGGTTGTTTTTGTTGGCTGAAACCAGTCTGGAGCGGATTTTCGATCAGATTGAGCGTTTGCAGCCGAAAGCCGTCATCATTGATTCCGTCCAAACCATCTTTACCGAAAAGCTGGAAAGCGCACCCGGTTCAGTTTCGCAGGTGCGTGAAGTCGCAGGGCAATTTTTGCTGTTGGCAAAAAATCTTGGCTTGCCGGTTTTTCTGATCGGCCACGTCACCAAAGAGGGCACAATTGCCGGGCCAAAAGCGCTGGAACATATTGTAGATACAGTGATTTACTTCGAAGGCGAGCGCCACCACAATCACCGCATTTTGCGCGCAGCCAAGAATCGTTTTGGCGCGGCAAACGAGCTTGGGATTTTCGAAATGACCAGCACGGGGCTGGTGGGTGTGCCGAATCCTTCGGAAGTCTTTTTGAGTGAACGGCCAATCGGCGCTTCAGGCTCAGCGGTCGTCGCAGCGATGGAAGGCACGCGCCCCATGCTGGTGGAAATTCAGGCGCTGGTCAGTTCGTCAAAATTCGGCACTGGACGCAGAACGACGCAAGGCGTCGAAATCAATCGCGTCGCGTTGCTGGTGGCGATGCTGGAAAAACGCGTAGGCTTTCATCTGAGCGGTGATGACATCTTTGTGAATTTGGTCGGCGGGATTGCGCTGAACGAACCGGCGGTTGATTTGGGCATTGTTGCGGCTGTGACTTCCAGTTTTCGCAATATCCCAATCAATGAACATACGATTGTTTTTGGAGAAGTCGGTCTGGCTGGGGAAGTCCGCGCAACCAGCCACGCCGCAATTCGATTGCGCGAAGCGGCGCGAATGGGCTTCAAACGTGTGATCATGCCCAAAAACAATCTGACCGGTTTGCCCGACGATGACCGGCTGGAAATTATCGGAATTCGTTCGGTAGCTGATGCGCTGGACGCTTTGTTTTAGTCCGTGAGTTTGCATCTTGTAAGTATCGCTCGTAAACTCGCCCGCGACTTCACAAATCCCAAAAACATTCGCATTCATTTTGAGGAAAGTAAACGATGAGTTTGTTTAGCAATCGCGCCCAAACGCTGCTCGGGGTGTTTCTCCTGCTGACGAGTATGCTGGTCGCCTCCTGCTCAAAGGATGCCTATTTGAACGAAGCGGCGTACGTAGTGCCGGAAAAACTGAGGCTGAAAAATTCAACAGCACAGGCAGCTCGCGCAAGCGGGGAATTGAAAAGTGGAGATAAGGTAACAATTACGAAACGCTCCAAGGCAGAAGACGGCACTCCCTGGGTGAATATCAAAGGCCCGAATGGCGAAGATGGCTGGGCGGAATCGCGCTATTTCATCAAAGAGGAAGTGTTCATTGCCTCTCACAAAATCGCCGATCAAATCAAAGACATTCCGACTCAAGCCATAGGAAAATCAAAAGCGACCTTGAAGCTTCGCCTGACGCCGGATCGCCAGAATGACGACAACGTGGCGACGATGATGCCTTCCGGCACGATGATGGAAATTGTTGCGCGTGAACGCAAACAACGCCCCGCGTCATTGGATCAGAAATCCGACAGCGCTGAAGGCGCAATTCCTGACTCGAAATCGAATGCCTCAAAACCGGATGTGAAATACGATGAATGGTTTCAGGTGCGTTTGAAGGATTACAACGTTTTGCCCGCTGGCTGGATTTACGGCGGTTCGGTAGAACTGGATATTCCACCGGAGATTGTTTATTTCGTTTCCACGGGACGGCGCATTGTCAGCTGGCAAAAACTTGGCACCGTTCACGGCGATGACAGCCGAACGGGCGATCATTTTCTTGTGTCGGAGCGAAAAGTTTTTGACGCTGACGAACGCGCAGATTTCGATCGGATTAAAGTTCTGGCCTATGACCAGGCAAGCCGCAACTACTCAACACCATTCAAGGACGATGTGATAGGCCAGTTCCCAATTACGCTGAAAATGGATGGCCAGACAGGGAAATTTAGCATCGCCACAATCGATAAAAGCGGTCAGAAGCAACAAATTGAATACACTGTGGAGCTTTTGAGCGGCGGTAAAGTCAAAGCGCAAAAAGTTACGCCACAAAATTCAGGGAAAAAGTAAGAAGGAGAATAGTTTTCATGGCTGATCAGCAGAATCAGTTGGAAGTTTTATTAAGCAAAATGGATGACGCGATGTGGGCAAGGACCGTCGCGGACTTGCAGCCGGCAATTCATCCAGTAGACCAGAAGGCGACAAAAATTTGGTTCGCTTTTTACCCGGTTAAACTCAACAAGGCGTTACGGGAATCGGCTGATCCTGAAGCGACCGCAAAAAAATTGATCCTGAAAGGGAATTATCGGCTGGCGGATGAGGTAGATTCTTCGGCGGAGTTTTTGTACGGCTATCGTTATTGGCCGCAGACCAAAGCTGCTGTGGCCCTTCACGCTCAGACTGTGACGGGAGCTCCGATTGAAGCTCAAATTCGCGATGTTGCCCGGAAGGTTGCAGGAGATGTAAACGCGGATGTGTCATTGCTGGTTGGCATTACGGCTATTGCGTTTGGAACTTTGCAGCAAGTCGGGCTGGAAGTTTTCAAGCAGCCTGCTGCCGCCGGCAGATATGGATCGCAGTGGAAAAAATCGGCTGATCAGGTGTTTGCCGAACGTCAGAAAGATGACAGCCAGGGATTGCTGGGTTTTCTTCGTTCCGTGAACAAAGCTTTTTCAGTAAATTACAGAGAGTACGAACCAGGATGCTCTTTTAAGTTAATTAGCGGCCAGGATGTGACGATGGCCGGACGCCAGTATGAGCGCGATTATCACGCCGAAGATTCCCGTTGCATGCCAGGAGAAGGTCCAATCCCAGTGGAATGCCGCGCAGCTTCATGCGGGACTTGCTGGGTGGGCGTTCTTTCTGACGGTGGCAAAATTTCACCGCCCAATCAGCGTGAAATTGATCGCTGGCGGTATTTCGGCTACGAAGGCTTTACAGGAGAAGCTGACTCGCCTATTCGGCTTGCCTGTCAGATGAAAGCGCTCGGCAATGTTTCGTTGGTCGTCTCGCCTTGGAATGGGATGATTGGCAAGCTTGATGAAAAGGAAAAAAGCTTGGCCGCAGGCGCTTAAGGCTAAAATCAAAATGCAAAATTTGGCGTAGCCTTATGAGAAAGGCTACGCCATTTTCTTTTTTGAGGTTACTTGGCTGCCCAGGTCGAACCTTCACAAACGTATAAAGTTGTTTTGGGGCCGCCGCCAGTTCGCGTGTATAGACTGCCAGACACGCACGAACCTGAGGGCACTGTTGAACCACTCGACCATGTTGGGCCAGACGCCAGTTTGAACGCCAAGGCAGACTGTGTCGCGAAACCGCTTCCATCGCCAGTTCTGGTTTCCAGAGTCGCGCCATTCCCCTTGAGCGATGCGCCACTTCCCAGGATTACGCGACCTCCGATGGTCAGATTCGGCTGGGTTGTTGCCGAGCCGGAAATGTAGCTGGCATTGTTTGAGTCCTTAATCCACACCGACCTTGAACCTGATCCCAGCGAAACAATGGTTGGCACTGTGCCGGTTTCAAGCGTGTTGTTTTCAATGACCAGGCCGCGCGCAGTATTGACGCGGATGGCAGCAACGGAAGCTCCGGCGAAGACGTTATTCGCAATCACCCCAGTCACATCAGCGGGGCCATTCAGATCAATATTGTATTGAGCGCTTTTCCCGCCAAAAAGATTTTCGGAAATGTTCAATCCCTGTGCAAAGCCATTGGAAGCAATTCGCACCAGCACGGCATCTGAATTTGCTATATTCTCAAAGTAGTTCCCAACAATGGATGAGGCGTAAAGGACTTCAGCTTTAATGGCGCCATTGATGTTGCCTTCGATGACATTGTTTTTGATTTGGAAATTGGTGGAGGGCCAGGCACCGTTTGGTAAAACCTGATTTACTCCCAAGCCGTTGCCGGTAATGTGATTATGCTCAATCCATAGTCCTGCCGCCCCGCCAGGGCCACTAACTCTGATGCCGTCACCGACGCAGAACCAGATTTCTCCATCCAAAATGCGAATAATCGCGCTATTGGTCGCGGGCGTGCCGCCGATAATGTGAATTCCTGCTGTTCGAAATCCTACGAATCCGCCGTCAATATAAACACCAGAAAGTGTAACTTGATAGTTATTGGTA
>CAYLJQ010000517.1:0-5383 GCA_964383955.1 uncultured Heliomicrobium sp.
TGTCTGCTTGCTCCGAATCAACCGACGGCTGTTGCCGCTGTGGACATTGCGCTTCACGCCCTGCTGGGGAAAACGGCTGTTTTACCGCTCTGTCATTTGCTGGGCCCTGCCAAAAAACAAATCGAAACGACTGTGACGCTGAGCATTGAAGAGCTTCCAACGACGCTTGCACGCGCCAAAGACTTTCAAGCAGAGGGCTTCCGCGCGTTGAAGATCAAATGCGGCTTGAATCCAAGGGATGACATTGGGCGCGTCCGGCAAATTCGCCAACTTGTCGGCAGCCAGATGCGACTGACGCTCGACGCCAATCAGGGCTATTCGATAGCCGAAGCTTTGCTGATGCTGGAAGCCGTCAAGGATTGCCAAATTGAGTTTGTTGAACAGCCGGTTGCGGCGACAGACCTGGAAGCGTTGCGGGAAGTCTGCCAACGCTCGCCGATTCCCGTGATGGCGGATGAATCTGTTTTGAGCGCCGCCGATGTGCTGAAAACTCCGGCTCCGTTGGTCAATTTAAAGCTGATGAAAACCGGCGGCATCACGGGCGCGCTGAAAGCCAATGCCGTCGCCGAAGCGCGCGGCATTCGCGCGATGGTCGGCTGCATGGACGAATCCAGAATTTCAATGGCGGCGGCGGCTCATTTTGCTTTGGCGATGAATAATGTCGTGTACGCCGATCTGGACGGCCACATTGACATCGTTGGTGACGTAGCTGCCGATGGGATTTTGATTGAAGATGGCGTGGTCCGAACCGGCGCTGAGGCTGGTTTGAGTTTGAAGATAATGGCAGAGGCGGTACAGCTTTAACTTGAGGTGACTGTGTGAGGAGAAGATATTTTGTTCAATCGTTGATTTCGTCCCTGGTTTTGCCCCAACTGGCGTTGGCGGCGAAGCAATCGCAGAGCACTCAAACGCTGGCGCAAGCCTTTGAAGCGATGCGGCAAAAACACAACCTACCGGCTTTGGCAGGGACGATTGTCACAGCCAAAGGTGCCGGAGAAATCTTTGCGACCGGAGTTCGCAAAGCCGGAACCGATATCGCTGTAACAACAAACGACAAATGGCATCTCGGCTCAGACACAAAAGTGATGACGGCGTGTTTGCTTGCCACCTTTGTCGAAGAGAAAAAGCTCCGATGGGAAACGACGCTGGTAGAAGTCTTTCCCGAACTGGCTAAAACGATGCTGCCGGAAGTGCAAAAGCTGAACCTTATCCATCTGCTTTCGCACCGCGCAGGCTTGCCGCCAAATCTGGGTTGGTGGTCGTTTGCCAAGCCAGGCAAATCGCTTCGAGATCAGCGTGCCGCCGTGATCGAAGCGGTGGCAACATCCAAGCTGAAAACGGAACCGGGGACGAATTTCGAGTATTCGAATCTCGGTTATGTTGTTGCCGGAGCAATTGCCGAAAAAGTAGGAAACCAGTCTTGGGAAGAATTGATGCAAAAACGATTGTTCCAGCCGCTGGAAATGAACAGCGCCGGTTTTGGCGGAACGGGAACGCCCGGCAAGGTTGATCAACCCTGGCCGCATTTGGCCGATGGCAAGCCGACAGAAAAGAACGGCCCAAGCGTAGACAATGCCGCCGTATTGGGACCGGCTGGAACAGTGCATTGTTCACTTGCCGACTGGGCAAAATTCATTGCCGATCAAATCCGCGGAGCGCGGGGACAACGCGCCCTGTTGAAACCGGAAAGCTATCAAGAAATCCAAACTGCGCATTTGGGCGGAACTTATAGTTTTGGCTGGGGCATCGCCGAGCGTTCCTGGGCGAAGGGGAAAGCTTTCTCGCACGCAGGAAGCAATACCATGAACTTTGCCCTGGCTTGGGTTGCTCCTGCGCGGGAGACTGCATTTCTGGTTTGCACCAATATCGGCGGCCCCAACGTCGGCAAAGCCACCGACGAAATGATCGGGCAAATGATCAAAGCGCATTTCCCAAATGGGTAGCCGGGAATTTTTTCTCAATAACGTTTTCAGCGCGCTGAAGCCGTTTTGGCGCAACAACAAACCTCTAATCACGGAGAATAAAATGTCCATTAGCGCATCACTTTTACCTGAACTGGATCAGGAAATGGCGGGAACCCGCAAAACACTGGAACGCATTCCGGCTGATAAATTCGATTTTCGACCACATCCCAAATCGTTTCCGATGATCAGCCTGGCCACGCACATTACAAACATGCTTGGCTGGGGCAGAGACACGCTGAAATCGGATTCATTCGATGTTGCGCCTGAGGGCGGCGAGCCTTACAAGGAAAATCCCGCGGCTTCAGTTGCCGAGTTGCTGGAAACCTTTGATAAGAACTTGGCTGAATTCCGCGAGGCGCTGGCCAGTGCCAGTGACGCAGACATGATGACCAACTGGTCGTTACTGGCCGGTGGTCAAACGATTTTCACCATGCCGCGAATTGCCTGCATACGCGGGATGATCCTGAATCACCTGATTCACCATCGCGCGCAACTGAGTGTTTACTTGAGAATGTGCGATGTGCCGGTTCCGGCGCTTTATGGTCCGTCGGCGGATGAACAGGCATGATTTCATTAGCCCGCGCGTAAATCCGGACACTTATCAAACCAAAGGCAAAAAACTCAATGAACAGGTTCACCCGTTTTTTACTGCTATTTTTTCTGGCGGCGCTGGTGGTTTGGCCACCCAAGGCCGTACAAGTGCAAACGGTCGCCAAGCGGCCCAACATTGTTTTCATCATGACCGACGACCACGCGGCGCACGCCATCAGCGCCTACGGCAGCCGGTTAAACAAAACTCCAAATCTGGATCGGCTGGCAAAAGAAGGGATGAAGTTTGAAAACGCCTTCGTCACCAATTCGATCTGCACGCCCAGCCGCGCCGTCATTTTGACCGGCAAGTATTCCCATCTGAACGGCGTTCCGGCTTTCAATCACATAGACAACACGCAGCCATTGCTGTCGAAGTACATGCAATCCGCTGGCTATCACACCGGAATGATTGGCAAATGGCATTTGGGTGCGAACGATCCGAAACGTCCCGACGACGGCAAACCAACCGGCTTTGATTACTGGAACATCCTGCCAGGCCAGGGCGCGTACTTTGATCCGGTGATGATCGAAATGGGCGAGCGGAAAAAGCTGAGCGGTTACACCACGGACATCATCACCGATTTGGCGACGGGATTCATAGACAAGCGCCCGAAAGACAAACCCTTCTTTCTGATGTACCACCACAAAGCGCCGCATCGGAATTGGCAGCCCGCGGAAAAATACCGCAAGCAGTTTGAAAACTACGATCCGCCGCTTCCGGCTACGTTCGACGATGATTACAAAGGCAAGTCGGACGCTGCGCGCCAATCCACAATGCACATTGACGCCGATTTGAACGAAACGGACACCAAAGGCAAACCGCCTGCTGGTTTGAGCGGTGCGGAATTGAAGAAGTGGAAGTTTCGCCGCTACATGCAGGATTACCTGGCCTGCGTGCAGTCTGTGGATGACAACATCGGACGCTTTCTGGATTACCTGGACAAAAATGGCCTGGCTGAAAACACGATTGTCATTTACACCTCGGATCAAGGCTTTTTCCTGGGCGAGCACAACTTTTACGACAAACGGTTTATGTACGAAGAATCGTTGCGGACGCCGCTGCTGGTTCGCTGGCCCGGCAAAATCAAACCTGGATCGGTCAGCAAAAGCATGGTGCTGAACCTGGATTTTCCGGCTACGATGCTGGATGCTGCCGGAGCAAAAGTTCCCGCAGACATGCAAGGCCGCAGCTTTTTGCCTGTGCTGATGGGCAAACCGCCTGCCAACTGGCGGCGTTCGATGTATTACCGTTATTACCATCCCGGCCATCACAACGTCGCAGCGCATTACGGCGTGCGGACTGACCGCTACAAACTGATTTTCTTCAACAAGCTGAATCAATGGGAACTGTACGACCTGCAAAAAGACCCGATTGAAATGAAGAATGTTTACAGCGATCCGGCGTATCAAAAGACCGTTGAGCAATTGAAAAAGGAACTTTATCGGTTGAAGAAAGAGTTCAAAGACGACGACCAGTTTGCCGATAATCTTCCGGCAGATGATGTGGGGTAACCAGACATGCAAATTCAGCTTCGATTGGCGACACCCGAAGATATTCCGGCGCTTGATCAGTTGATGCGCCGGTCGGTTCGAAGCTTGAGTGCCGGGTATTACACCGAACGGCAGATCGAACTTTCGCTGATTCATGTCTTCGGTATTGATACACAAATCGTTGCTGACGGCACGTACTTCGTCGCCGAAGCTAACGGCCAGATTGCTGGCTGTGGCGGTTGGAGCAAGCGTCGAACGTTGTATGGTGGCGATCAAGCCAAAGAAGGCGAAGATTCGTTGCTCGATCCGGCGACGGAACCTGCGCGCATCCGAGCCTTTTTTGTTGACCCGGATTTTGCTCGCAAAGGAATTGGGCGGCAAATTATTGAAGCCTGCGAAGCGGCAGCGCGTGCGGCAGGCTTCACCCATCTTGAACTCGGCGCGACGCTTCCCGGCGTGCCGCTTTACGCTAAGCTTGGTTACAATCCCATCGAACACATCGAACACCCAATGCCTGAAGGCGAAGTCTTGCCGATTGTCAGGATGGGAAAACAGTTTTGATTTTGGAGTGCGGCGTGGAGCGCCGTTTTCCCAAGAATTCGCGCCCTGAGTCATTGGGTAGGAAAGCGGCGCTCCACGCCGTACTCTATAAAAAGGGCAAGCAATGAAGCGATCTTTCCTGCTTTTAAGTTTACTTTGGGCAATGACGGTCAGTGCCGAAACTGGCGAATTTCGTGTTGGCGCAGCAGCAGTCGTCATCACCCCGCCAAACGGAACGCCAATGGCTGGGTATTACCGCAAGCGTTTATCCGAAGGCACACTGGATGACCTGTACAGCAAAGCCGTCGTTTTCGAGCGTGACGGCGTGAAAGCCGCCGTGGTCGTTTGCGACATTCTGACTTTGCCCAGGCACACCATCGAAACCGCCCGCAAGCTGATCGAACAGCAAACCGGCATTCGCGGCGAAAACGTGATGATTGCGGCGACGCACAGTCACACGTCGCCAGTCGTTTCCGGCGAAAACACGCGCGACAAACTGGATGGCGGCAACACCGAACCGGCGCTGAAATTTACAGAAAACCTGCCGAAGCTGATCGCCCAATCCGTCGCCGAAGCCAATCGCAAGCTTGCGCCTGCTCGTGGTAGCGCAACCACCGCTCATGAAGACGGCGTCAGCTTCAACCGCCGCTTCTGGATGCGCGATGGCTCGGTCAGTTGGAATCCGCCCAAGCAGGACAAGAACATTATTCGTCCGGCGGGACCAATTGATCCCGAAGTCGGCTTTCTGTATTTCGACACGCCCGAAGCCAAACCGATTACCTCCGTCGTCAACTTTG
>CAYLJQ010000518.1:0-3914 GCA_964383955.1 uncultured Heliomicrobium sp.
GTCAAAGGCGAATTGCGCTCCCTTGTGCGCGACACGTTTTCGCCTGAACGATTGAAACGGCGCGGACTTTTCAATGTGGATTACGTCCAGCGACTATTGGACGAACACGAAAGCGGTTTGGCGGACAACCGCAAACTGATCTGGACGCTGCTAATGTTCGAGATGTGGCCGTTGGCAGAGTAATATTGATCGTCCGGCATTGATGCTTTAGGCTTTCCGCGCAATCGAACCACCAAACGAGGCAAGACATGAAATTGGAGCTACGCTCAATTCGAGTCAAAAACTGCGGGCCGCTCGACGACGTGCGCGTAGAGTTTTACGACGAACAGGGCAAGACTTTGCCGGTTTGTGTTTTGGCGGGAGCAAATGGAAGCGGAAAAACGACGATTCTGGAACTGATTACCTGGTTAACTTCAGGAATGCTCGGTAGCTTGCCTTGGCCTCCTAAGTCTGAGTCCTACGAATATGCTCAGCTTGACTGGTTAGTTGATGGCAATGATTTCAGTGTGATTTTCGGGGATATCCCAATTGGAATCTCTCCACCAGCAAATCACATACTGAATACAAGAGATAATCAGTGGCAGGTAAATGGTGCGTTGTCAGAAAAGCTACTTGGAAAAGTCCGACTGCAAGAGAATCGCGCAATGAAATTTGGGGGATTCTCCAAACCAGAGCTTAATGGAAGTCTAGTCCCTTCTCTACTTTATTTTCCTTACGAACGCAGCTTCGCTGCGGTGACCGGTAATCAAATTCAAAAAGAGCAGTTGTCGTATCATCTCGTTCGACGCTTGGATGCAGTGCGCTCATTTCGAGGATCGCTTAATAGTTACTTGATCTGGCTTGATTATGCTGAGCCAGAACAATTCAAGGCGGCGCAAGAGTTCTTGAATGAACTCGACTTTGAGGGAAAGACTTTTCAAGTTGAGCGAAAGACGCTCGATATTATTGTTCACACTCGCGATGGACATGAACACAGACTCCACGAACTCAGTTCCGGTGAGCAGAATTTGCTGATTATCTTGATGGAGCTTCGTCGCCGGTTGTTGCCGCACAGCATTGTGCTGATTGACGAAATTGAAAACAGCCTGCATCCGGCTTATCAGCACAAACTGGCGCAGGCGCTGCTGAAGATGCAGCATATGATTCCGTTTCAGCTTATCGTGACGACGCATTCATGGGAGTTTGCAGAAATCTTCGGCGCATCAGCCACTCGCGTGCTGACAAAATTCTGAACTCAGATGACACGCACAATCACTTCAAAACCAGCGGATTTGACCGAGATTTTGTTCAAAGCAGGCGGGCGTGTAGTTGTCTTTGTCGAAGGAATTGACGATGAATACGCATTCCGCGAATGGTTTGAAGATCATCGGTCTGAAATCGAGTTTTTTGAATGTGGAGGAGTGCAGCAAACAGAAAAGTTGCTGGCGGAGTTCTTGGCTCAGAGTTCGCTCAAGCGTGGATACGCAATTATTGACCGTGATTTTCGCACCGATGAACAGGTTGGAGATTCTCGCAAGCCAGATTCGCACTGTTTTATCTTGCGTCGGTATTCGCTGGAAAACTATCTGGTTGATATTCAACCGATTTGCGTCGAGTTGAATGTTGTTACCGGCGTCAAAGCGGATATTGCAGAAATAGAAAAACGATTGTTGGAGTTGTGTCGAAAGCTGAAAACCATTTGTGCGATTCATTGGCTGTGCTGGGAAAAGCGCGTGAACTATTGGCCAGACGGTTTTGACATCGAACCGCGCCAGATGTTGATTGAAAAAGCTGCAAAAGATTTCGCTTGCAGCGTGACTGACGCCGAATCGCTTGTTGCTGAAAAAGAAAGCTTAGTTGAACAAAAGCTGAATGACCTCAATGCGGCGCATCAAATAATCAGCGGCAAGCGACTTCTTCATCATGCATATACGGAACTCAATTTTGGTAGACCGGGAATAGATGTCTTTCGGCGAATGCTCATCAGAGGAGTCAAAATGACCGGGCTGCCCGAAGACCTTACAGTAATTGTGATGGAGCGCATTCTTGCGGCAGCTTGATTGCTCTGGTCGAGAAGGCAAAAGTCGTGAAGTGGCCGTTGGCCGAAAGTTAGTGTAAATTGCCGCTTCACCGAAACTTCAAAACGATAGAACCTCGATTCACTGAATTATGGCTGATACGAAAACCAATCAACCCTTATTTGGGCCGCCGAAATCGGCGATCCGCGATATTTTTGAACAGCTTTTGATCACGGTGGTGATGGCGCTGTTTCTGATGACCTTTATCGCGCAGGCTGTGGCTGTGCCGACGGGTTCGATGCAGAACACGATCAACATCGGCGATCACCTGTTCGTCAATAAATTCATCTTCGGCAAACCGACTCCGGTGTTGGGCAGTTTGCTGCCAACGCGGGAAATCAAACGCGGCGACATCATTGTTTTCAAGTTGCCCAGCGATCCGAAAATCAATTACGTCAAACGAGTAATTGGATTGCCTGGGGATAAGGTTCATGTCAAAGGCCGCCGCGTGTTTGTGAACGACAAAGAAATTCCCGAAGAACGGGCGATTGTGGAATCTCCTGATCCGCGACAAGGAGAGTTGAAGGTTGAAAAGGTTCAGCCAAAACCCGCTGGCGCGTGGTACAGGGTTTATTACGTTGAAGGGCGATCGTCGGACGAAGATCGTCCCAATGTGGGCGATTCGTCTGCGGATTACGCCGTCAAAGAGCCAGCCATCGTTCCGCCAGACAAATACTTCGTGATGGGCGACAGCCGCGACAACAGTCTGGATAGTCGGTTTTGGGGTTTTGTCCCCCGCGAAAATGTTTTTGCCCGCGCGCTGTATGTTCATCTGTCGTTCGATCCCAGCGTTGGCGATCCTGAAAAAGGCGCAACGCTGCTGGACAAGCTGATGGGCATCAGATTCAAGCGAATCGGAACCGCCGTGAAGTAATGCGCTGGCCAAGGGCTTGAACGAATGCTGTCCGGGCACCGCGAAAAATGCTATAAATGGCAATGTTTTTAATGGCTCGAAAGAGTTCGCGGGAGTTAAGTTATGACATCTATTCAAAATGTTGCGCAGCGATTGCCAGGACAATTCCTGGAAAGCATTGGCAAACAATTGAAATTACCGGTCGGATTTCGCGGTGACGGCTCCATGGTCAGCCTGGGAGAAGTTCTTAATTCCGGCGTTGAAGCCCGGTTATGGCCGGAATTAGAAACAGCGCAGCGAGCCGACATTACAGCCAAAAGAATCGAACTTCAGCCAAAATTCAATCTGGGGTTGATCGGCACAGGTGTGATCAGCAAGGAACAGGCAATCGAAGAGGTCAAAAGCGGGTCGAGAATCGGCATGCGGTTGATAGACATTGAAAACCGCCTGTTGACGAAGCTGATGGCTGAGATCGAGGAAAACGCTGACCAGAAACGATGACCCACCAACAAGCCTCGGCGTCGGAAGCAGTTGAGACCGCAGCCACCGCGCTTGCCATTGAAGCGAACTTCGACGACATCACAAAAGCCGCCTTCAAATATCGCCGTGAACAAGTTTATCCATTTCTGGAAAGCAAGGGATTTCAGGTCATTCTGCTTTCAGGAAAAGCTGCTGTCCGGCAACGCGTGATCGCTGCCATTGCCGAAAACCGAGCCCATTTTGTTAGCGGCGTCGGCCACGGCAGAGAAAACTCATTTTGCGGTTATCAAAATAAGGCCATCTTTCGCGTCGGCAGGTACCAGGCGGAAGAAGTGCGCGACAGGGTCATTCACCTGCTTTCCTGCTCCACGGCCAGTAACTTGGGCGAGGATTTTCTGGCGAAAGGTTGCCGCGCTTTTTTCGGCTACAAGGAAGAGTTCGCCGTTCCCTTTGAGGACCTGGCAGAGTTGAATGAACTGGCCGAAGAGTTTTTTGGCAGCGATGCGGAAATTGACCGGGCTTTT
>CAYLJQ010000518.1:3924-5373 GCA_964383955.1 uncultured Heliomicrobium sp.
GGAAGGCTTGCCGGTTGAGCAGATTCTGGACAGAGTGCGCCGCAAGTTCGATGAAAACATTGCCCGGCTGGATGAACGCGGCAACCGCGAAGCTTCTGCCGCGCTGGAAAGCAACCGCGATTTGTTGATTGGCCTGTTTGCGCAAGGCTGAAATCCGCCAGCCCGGATTTTGACGCAATCCTCTCATTTGATACTCTTCGTTCACCGAACCAACTCGAAATCCCAAACTGCTGTTGAACTAGCATTTGAAGCAAGAGAGAACTGTATGCCAAATAAAACCAAGTCTTTCGTGCTGGTCACTATTGCGATCATGCTGATTTTCATCGGCGTATTTCGCTCGCCAATCACCGCTGCGTTTCAGAATTCGCCCTCGGCAGAAGCCTTGAAAAAACGCGAAGAGCTTTACCGGCTGAATAATCTGGGTGTGGCGTTGATGGAGCAGTACAAACACGAAGATGCCGCCAAACAGTTCAAGCTGGCGCTGGAACGTGACCCCAATTTTGCCATCGCGCGCATCAACCTGGCGATGGCATATTTCTTTTTGAACGATGTCAAAACCTCTGTGACAGAAGCGCAGACTGCGCTAAAGCTGGCACCCACAAGCTTGCACGCGCAATACGTGCTTGGGTCAGCGTACAAAAACGACCGTCTGTACGACGAAGCAATTGCCGCGTTCAATAAAGTGCTGGCTGTGGACCCGAAAGACCCTTACAGCAACATCCAAATCGGCCAAAGCTATTCTTCCAGGCAACAATACGCGCAAGCCGCCGATGCCTTTCGCCGCGCAATGGAAGCCGAACCCTATAACGCGACTGCCGTTTACAGTCTGGCGCAAGCGCTGATCCGTTCCGGCAAACAAGCCGAAGGGCAAAAAATGCTGGATCAGTTTCAGAAACTGAAAGCTTCCGGCTATTCAACGACGCTGGGAAACAGTTACGGCGAAAGAGGCAAATATGCCGAAGCCGTTGTCAGCACAGGAGCCGAACCAGATTTAGTTTCAAAAGAAGCCGCGAAAGTCAGCTTTGTTGATGCCACTGCCGGATTGAATGTCAAAACAACTGCCAAGCCGCTATCCGCCACGCTCGGTCGTAAACTGACGAAAGCGGAATTCACCGAACCAACAAAACAGGAATTGGTTTCGGCGTTCAGTTCAAACGTTGCGCTTGCAGATTACGACGGAGACAACAAGCTGGACTTATTGGTCAGTGGCGTCGAAGGCAGCAAGCCCTTTATCAAGCTTTTCAAAAACGACGGCGGCAAATTCATTGATGTAACTGACAAGGCGAAACTTTCGACCAACGGTTTTGTCAGCGGAGCCGTTTTCGGAGATTTCGACAACGATACCAAAACTGATCTGGCCGTCTTCGGCTATCAAACATTGACGATTTGGAAAAACAACGGTGATGGCAGTTTCAGCAACGTGACCGAAAAATCCGGCCTGGGGAAATT
>CAYLJQ010000519.1:0-5370 GCA_964383955.1 uncultured Heliomicrobium sp.
TTCCAGCGTAGCAGTTTGGTAAGTATCGCTTTTACCTGAAAGGGGAAATGCGACTTCGACAAGTTTCCATCCGCCGTCTTCGCCTTTGAGTGTTCCGCCTTGCGCGGACAGGATGTTCATTCCTCCGCGAAAGCGCAGTGTGTAGCTACGTCCGGCAAGACCTTCCAGTTTCACTGATAACCGGGTTGTTGTTGGAGTCGAAACTTCCAGCACCTTCAGCGAAGTTGTGCGCTCGCCAAGTTGAATTGGTGGTGTCGGTACATCGAATTCAATTCCGTCTTTGTAGGTAATTTCAATCGTGGTTTTGCGCTTTAGCAAAGCTTCGAATTGGCAGGCGGAATTCGCGCCATAAAACGCCTGCGTGAATTTGACTTGTTTGCCGTCCACCGTTACGCGGGAGACTTTAGCCAAAGTCGGCAACGCCGGAGCCACCAGCAGTTTCAATTCGGCATCATCAGCTTTTTCAATCTCATACCTCAGGCTCGAAGGTTGAGTTTTACGCGCGGTGAATGTTACGCGACTGGAACCGACGTGGTAGTTTTTGACTTTCAGCGAATCCCAAACGGCCGGAAGCTGCGGCGCAATTCGCAAGGTTTGTTTTGACGCCTCGGCTCGCAAACCCAGCAGACCGCGAACAAATGGCGTGATAACCATTCCGGTTGAAAACAGTTGGTGGGGGACAGATTCATCCAGCGGGCGATAAAAATCTCCCGACAGAATTTCAGGGTGATAGCCAAGCGAATGGTCCAAACCGAGATTCGCCAATTGCTGCAGGTGGGCAAAGCCTGAATGCGCGCGGCGATATTCGTATTCGGCGCACGCCACAAAACCTGTTAGAAAAGGCCAGACACCGCCATTGTTATAGGCAATCGGATCGTAAGCCGGACTGTTGCTGGTCAGCATTCGCGTTCCCCAATCCGTGCTGATGGCGGATGAACTCAATCCCGAAAGCGTGTCGCCAATTCGTTTTGCATCAAGCTGTCCGAACATCATGGGAACAGCCGTCCAGGCAGTGATTTCGTCATTCTGCTTGCCGCTTTTGTTCAGTGCGTACGCATAACGTCTGGTTTGCGGATTCCAGTAAAGTTCGTTGAGCGAAGCAAAAGCCTTCTGGTATTTCTGTTCGGCCAAATCGCTCAGCGCTTTTTCGCCCATCACAGCCGCCAGTTCGCGCATTGCCTGCGAAGCTTCCAGATTTGTTGCCGCCAGGTAAATGTCCTGGTGCAGGTTTTCCAGCAGTGAGCCAAGCTCAGACGCGCCAAGCCCAGCCATGGAGTTTTCCAGAATGCCGTCACCGTCAGAGTCATTGGCGATGCAAAAGTCGTAAGCTTTTCTCAGCGTCGGCCACAATTCTTCAATCAGCTTTTTGTCGCCGCTTTGCCGGTACAGGTTGTAAACCGCTGCGATGTAAAACGGCGTCGTGTCAGCGTGGTAATACGCGTAAGGGAACTCTTCAAACCATTTGATCATTCCGGCAGATTGCGAAATTTCGTGCGTGATTTTGCCGTCGGCGCGCTGATATTTGGCCAGGAATTTGAAGGCTGCGCGCATCGAATCGAAATCGCCATAACCTGTCATTGCATAAGAGTTGATTGCCGCGTCTCCTCCGAAAAACCATCCAAAACCCGGTCGCGCTCCATTGCCTGTCGCTCCCCAACCGGCGATCAAACCCAAACCCAAATCAGGGTTATCCACCATTCCTTTGTCCATCGCTACTTTAGCCCATTCAAATGCCAGGTTAAGTTTTGTATCCGGCGTTTCAACGCTCATCATTTCGTCACGCAATCGGCGGTAATGATTGAACGTTTTCTGGTACTGCTCCGCGACCGAAGTCGCCAGGCGGTTGTACAAATCGATCACTGGCTGACGCCCATTGAAGCCAGCAGCGATGATCAGCGGGTAATAAGCCTGCTTGGCTGTCTGTGGATCAATCCGAATGTCGAAGCGGAGCGCGCCATCGGCAAGCTGATGCGCAGGCGTCGCCGCGCCTTTGGTCGCAGCCGGACAGCCGAAAAACGCATTGTATTTGCGGCGGCTTTCGCTGATGACGAAGGCTTTCAAGTCATCGCGCCAGCCAGCGCTTTGCCCGCCAAGCCCCGCAGGCCACATTGGCTTCATGTCAGGAACAAAACTGACAGTGACCGTCAAGGCTTTGGGCGAATCGGCTTCCAGCAAAATGATCGAACCAGCTTCATCAATCGGCGAAAAGAATGTTGCCCGAAGCGTGAAAAGCTGATTTGACGCGACAAGAGTTGTTGATTCAGGACGAGCGATGATGCGTTCCACATTCGCAGCGAAATCCACCGGGGTGTCTTGTCCGTCAACTTTGATGCTGATCCGCGCGTCGTGAAAAAGCTTCATCGGGAAAACCCACGATTCAAACACGCCGGATTCGTGGCCGAAAATCGCAGACTTTCGGCCAACCGCGTCGAAGTAAACATTCGGCCTTGCGGCTCGCGTCAGTTCAATTGGGCTGGCTGGCAACGCAAATTTTGCGGGCAGATTTGGCGGTGCTTGCTGCTGCGTTTGGGCCACGACGGAAGTCGAACAAGCAAGCAAAAGAATAGCGACAGAGATGATTCTGATGGGGATGAACATCGCAGTCTCGAATTGTGTTGGCAATTCACCGAAGCGGATCGCCGGAGTTGATGTGAAAGTGCAAGTGTTTGGAATCCTGATATTTGCCCAGGTTTGTGAGAACGCGAGCTGCTCCGTGTTCGGCAACGACTTTGTCTGCAATTTGTTTGATGACGTCGAATAACTCGATCAGCAAATTATTGTCGCCAGATTCCAGCGTCAACAGGGAACTGACGTGCCGCTTCGGAATGATGACGATATGCACGGACCAGAACGGGCGCGTATGATGAAACGCCAGCACGTTTTCAGTTTCTAGGACTTTGCTGATTGGCGTGCGACCGCTCAGGGCTTCTTCGCAGTAAAAATCTTCAGTCATTTGGGGATTAAACCTGTCCGGCTTTTACCAATTCGCGCCGCCGAGCGCGCGTTGCCAAAAACTCCTTGGCTTCCTTGTACAGCCGCTTGCGCTCCGCCGATTTGAAGATCGCGCCTTTGACGATGCGGTAAATCGGTTTCGGGCGGAAGTAGTATTCATCGTAAAACTTGTGAACCCAATCCAGCATTTCAGCGCCGGACAAATGCGGGAAGTTGGCCATCGGCAATTGCTGCCCCAACTCATCAGACATTGTGGTGTTCAGGATGACGCCGTTGTCGCGAAACCATTCGTACATTTCGGTTCCCGGATACGCGTGCGCGACGGAAACCTGCAGCGTTTCCGGGTCCATTTCTTTCGCATACTTGATGGTTTCCTTGATCGTCTCGCGGGTTTCGCCGGGCAAGCCGATGATGAAATCGGCGTGGACTTTGATTCCGGCGCGCTTGCAGTCTTTGACGAATTGCAGCGACTGAGCGGCGTTGATGCCTTTCTTGATGTTTTTCAGAATCTGGTCGTTGCCGGATTCAAAGCCTACGATGAACAGACGGCAACCGGCGTCTTTCATCACCTTCAAGGTTTCGTAATCCAGGCTGGCGCGAGCGGTGGAAGACCATTGGAACTTCAGCGGCTTGAACGCCGCGCTCATCTCAACCATGCGCTTGCGGAAGTAAGCAAACGTGTCGTCGTCAAAGAAGATTTCCTGCAAGCCTTCCGGTTTGAAGGCGTCCAGCGCCCATTCGACTTCGTTGGCGACATCCTGCACCGAGCGCTTGCGCTGCGCGTGATCGTCGAAGGTCTGCGGCCACAAACAAAACGTGCAATGCGCCGGACAGCCTCGCGTAGAGTAAAACGCGATGTACGGATGCAGCAGAAACGGGACGTTGTATTTGGTGATGTCCATATCCCGTTTGTAAATCGGCGTTACCCACGGAAACTTATCCAAGTCAGTAACAAGCGGTTCAGGCGGAGTCGAAACCATCTGGTTGTCGTGCAGGAAATAAACACCCGGAATTTTGTCCAGCGGTTCGCCTGAAGCAAACCGAACAACCTGATGATCGAATTCTTTGTGCGTGACGAAATCAACTGCCGGACTGGCCATCAAGGCAACTTCCGGATGCGTCGTCACCGGCGGCCCAACGAAGGCAATTTTCAGCGCTGGGTTCAGTTCTTTCATTCGCTCGGCGATTTTCACGTCTATCGCAAAACCTACATGCGAAGTGAACAGGACAACGAAGTCGTAATCTTTGGCAATTTGCGCGGTTTCTTCGGGTCCTATGTGATGCGGCCCAGCGTCCAGCAAGCGCGATTCGCCGCCTAAATCGCGGATCATTGCTGCCGGGTATCCCAGCCAAACCGGATACCAGTAACTTTCAATTTCGCGCGTCGCTGGCCAGCGTGAACTGGCGCCACCGTCGAAGTTTTCAAACGAAGGCGGATTCAGCAAAAGTGTTTTTCGCAAAATGGTACCTCTTAAAACTGTAAAGCTTATTTGGCCTTTTCGGTAAACTCCTGGCGCAGATGCACCGGCTCCACAGGGGCGCGGCGCAGCCGAAGGTTCAGCATCTCCACCAAAACCGAAAACGCCATTGCGAAATACGTGTAGCCTTTGGGAATGTGCTGGCCTAAGCCTTCCGCCACCAAATTCACGCCAATCAGAATCAGAAACGCCAACGCAAGCATCTTGACCGTTGGATGTCGTTGCACGAAATCGCTGATCGCGCCGGAAAAGAACAACATAAACCCGACTGAAACGACGACGGCAATCACCATGATCGAAATGTCCTGCACCATTCCCACGGCTGTAATCACGGAATCGAGCGAGAAGACGATGTCTATCACCATAATTTGGATGATGACGCCAGCGAACGAGGCCCTGACCTTCGCGTCCGATTCGCCCTCCGCCCCTTCCAGCTTGTTGTGAATTTCGTGCGTGGCTTTGGCGATCAAAAACAATCCGCCAATCAGCAGGATTAAATCGCGTCCGGAAATATCCTGGTTGAAAATATTAAACAGCGGCTGAGTGAGCTTCATAATCCAGGTCAGCGAAAAGAGCAGCAGCAAGCGAGAAACCATCGCTGCCAGTAAGCCCAAAATTCGCGCTCGTTTCTGTTGCTCGCCGGGAAGCTTTCCCGCCAGAATCGAGATAAAGATGATGTTGTCTATACCGAGAACGATTTCCAGTGAGGTCAGCGTGAGAAGCGCTATCCAGGCTTGCGGATCAGTTAACCAATTCAATCGGGTGCTCCATTCGAGTCTGTTGCGAGTTGCACGGCATCATTGGCAGGCCGGTAAATCGCGATGATCAATATATGTTGGGATTTTCATTACTATCTAAAGTCTTTCGGAAGGGTAACAAATAAGTTAAAAGCTTAGCAAATTGCTTCGCCGCTGTTTCCCTTGTTATTCTTCGCTCGCCC
>CAYLJQ010000520.1:0-5360 GCA_964383955.1 uncultured Heliomicrobium sp.
GTGTGCCGGGCGTAGTTTGGTTGATGGGGAATGCCACAACATTCGATGTCAGATTCACCGTCGGATTCAGCACTGAAAAATTCAAGCTGGTTTGCGAAGCAACCAAGGCTCCGGGAATGGTGGCGTTCAGCCGCACGCTGCTGACGAAACTGGTTGCGACACTTTTGCCATTCACGCGCACAACAGAATTGCTGGCGAAATTTGTTCCGATGACTCCGACGGTTTGATCGGGAATCGAATTGCCGATGATCGGAATTGTCGTTGCTGTTGGCGTCAGGCTGGTGATGGTTGGGCCTTGAACCGCGTTGATGGTGAAGGTGACAACGTTCGAATACGTCAGGATTTCGCCGTTCGGCGTGACGGTGCGGTGCAGAACTCTGACGGTGGCCGTGCCCGCTTGCGACAAGTCGAAAGTTTGCGGCACGAACACCAGCCGCGACGAAGTGGATTGGCTGGTCAGAATCGTGCGGCTTTGGCCGTTCCACAACACGTCGGTTGTGCCGTTGGAGTTAATCAGGTTCGATCCGAAAATCGCGATGGAATTGAGCGCTGTGCCAACTGTCGTGGATGGCGGTTCAAGACTTGTGATGACAGGCGTTTTGGCATCCGTGATGATGAACGGGACGACGTTCGACGAACCTCCGGCGTTGACGACTTGCAGCGAAACCGTGCGAGCAGCGGATAGCTCTGCCGAAGTCGGCGTAAAGACAATTCTGTTGGCGTTGGATTGAGTCGCGTTGTATGTGTGGCTTTGGCCGTTCCACAACAATTGGGTTGTGCCGTTGATCAGGTTTGTACCGGTCAAGGTAATCCGTATTGGCGTCGAAGCCGCAGGCACAGACGATGGGCTGACGCCTGTGATGTTCGGTCTGCTGGGTGACGACGAATTCACCTGAATGATTTCCGGCGCTGTTGTGTCACCGGCAGTCTGAACAACGACGCTGATGTTTCCAGGCAATTCCAACAACGCTGCGGAAAGATTGGCTCTTAATACCGTAGCGCTGACAAAAGTCGTCGCCGCCGGATGTCCGTTGAGTAAAACCAGCGAGTTTGCAGTAAAGCCAGTGCCATTGATTGTAATTTGTTGGGTAGGACTGCCAACTGCCAGTTGGCTGGGCGTAACGCCCGTGGTGTCCGTGTCGGCAATTTGTGTCGGCAAATCTTCGATGATGTATTCGCCGTTTGGGCCAGAAATCACGTTGCGAACTTCGCCGGTTGATGATCGCAGTTCGACATTCACCGCCAGACCTGTATCGGCGATGGTGTATACGCGGCCTGCCAGATTGGCCAGCGGAGTGCTGCCGCCGGGTTTCACTGCGCCCGGTGCTTGAATGACTGCGCGCGAACTGGGGATTCCGTTGACGAACACCGTCATCATCGAAATGCCCGGCAACAAGTTATTGGTCGTGCCTGGCAAAGTCGTTGCTGGAATCGTCAGCGATGCGTAGCTGTTGTTGGTCCAGCCTTTGAACGTGCATTGCGCCGAATTGGGATCGGGCGTCAAAAAATACGTTTGTTCATTGTCCAGCCGCATCAATTGCACGACAGGATAATTCGCGTTTGAACCTGTGGAGTTTCCGCCCGCCGCTTCGCCGCCGCCTTGAAAGCGCACGCCTGTCGCGCACATCGGATTGCCGCTGCCATTCCAATTGGTGATGTTCAGCGCGGGAGCTACCGTTGGCACAGCATCCAGGCCGACATCGTAAAGTTCGACCTTATCCATAAGCACTTCAATTGGGGCTCCGGTGGCATCTGTTGCCTGGGCGCGCCCGCCAACGATCAACGCTTTGCCGCTTGGCAGCAACGTCGCTGTGTGACCATCACGCGGAAACGTGATCTTGGTTGTGTCGCTAAACGGAACCGAAGCGCCTTTGGCCGGATCGTAAAGCTCTGTGGTGTCAACGTTGTTGACGGTATTGGTGCCTGCGCCACTGGCTTGAATGGTATACCCGCCGACGATCAACACTTTGCCGTTTGCCAGTAACGTAGCGGTATGGCCGTCGCGTCCTGCTGGCGCAGTGGCGGAAGTCCATTGCTGATTGGAGGGATCGAATAGGTTTGCGCTGCCGGAAAAGCTGGACGGCGCGCCCGTCGTGGATTGCAACCCGGAAACAACCAGCACTTTGCCATTGGGCAACAATGTTGCCGTGTGGCGAAAATGGCCAACGTGCATCTGGCTGGTTTGCTGCGTCCATCGGTTGGTCGCTGGGTCGTAGAGTTCCGAAGTTTTTAGCGCGGCGCTTGTGTCTCCGCCTGCGGCCAGCACGCGACCATCGAACAGCATTGTGGCAGTGTGGAACCGGCGAGCTGTAACCAGTGTTCCCGCCGTTGTCCAAGAGTTGGTTGCCGGATCGTAAATGTCGCAACCGCGAATGACGTTCGTCGCTGAGGTGTTCCAGCCTCCGACCGCTAGCACTTTGCCGTCAGCCAACAGCGTCGCCGTATGGTCAGCGCGTTTGTTCGGCATGATGTTCGCCGTCAGCGACCACGAACTGGTCGAAGGATCATAAACTTCGGCGGTGTCGAGCGTCCCGCTGCTGCTGGAACCACCGGTCACCAAAACCTTTCCGTTGCGCAAAAGCGTGGCAGTGTGATCGCCACGCGCAATGTTCATATCCGCCGTTGGCTTCCAGATGTCCGTTGCAGGATCGTAAATTTCGGCGGATTTCAGTGCGCCTGTTGAATCGCGTCCGCCAGCAATCAGCACTTTGCCATTGGTTAGCAGCGTTGCCGTGTGGTCGTACCGCAGTGTGTTTGGCGAAGCGCCTTGCGTCAGCCATTTGCCAACCGCCGGGTCATGAATTTCAACGCTGCTCAAGGCGGAAGAAAGCGGCAGGGAAGGCGCGCCTCCAACCATCAGCACTTGAGCGTTCGCCAGAATTGTTGCCGTGTGAAAGCCGCGCGCTTCGCCAAACGAACCTGCGGAATTCCACTGTCCGGACGAATAAAGTTCGGCTTTGGCAGTCGCCTGACTTTGCGAACCGGCAAAACCGCCAGCGACAAACAAAGAGCCGTTCGGTAACAACGAAGCCGAATGAAAAGCGCGCGCCGTCGCCAGTTTACTGGAATCTGCTGTCCAGGTATGGCTTGGCGCATCAAAGGTTTCTGATGTGGTTAAAGCTGATCCGCCAGCGCCAATGCCGCCGACAACCAGAACCTTGCCGTTTGTCAGCAAGGTTGCGCTGTGGCCGTAGCGAGCGGTTTTCAAGCTGTTCGTCACTCGCCATTTGTCGTTTAGAGGATCGTAAATTTCCGTTGTGGTCAGCGGTTCGTTCGCGAGCACACCGCCTGCGACCAACACTTCTCCGTTCGAAAGCATTGTCAGGCTGTGCCCCAGGCGCCCGCGAAACAGGTTGTTGCTGGTGGCTTTCCAGGTTCCGGCAGCGGGGTCAAAAAACTCCGCTGTGTTTAGCACGGTGTTTCCATCGCTTTCGCCGCCGATGGCCAATGCAATGCCGTTGCGCGAATTGCTACTGCTGGATGCGTATGCCAGCAAGGTCGCCGCCGCGCGATGGCGCGCTTTGATCAGCGAACCGGTTTGCGTCCACGCGCCGCTGACAGGATCGTAAATTTCCGCCGTGCTTAAAAAACTGTTTCCGCTTTTTCCGCCAGCCACCAGCACTCTGCCGGTTTGCAGCAAAACGGCGAAGTGCCCTTTGCGGGCGAACTTCATCGCGCCGGTTTCTGTCCATTCGCCGGTTTTCGGATCGTACAGAAACGCGCTATTCGTTGCTCCGGCGTCGGAACCATTGCTGCTGCCTCCGGCGACCAGCAGTTTGCCGTTCGGAAGCAACGTCGCCGTGTGCTGCACAAGTTTGGCGGGCAGCGATTTTCCCGCAACCAGCGGGGCTGCTGTTATCGCAACTGTTTTAAGTTCCAGTTCGCTGGCACTGTGTAACCGCGCCGCAACCAACCCGATGGTAAGTAGAACAAGAAGAGTCAGGGAAATTCTGGCGGGGCGTTGCGATAAGGTGATAAGGCGTAACTGCATGATGAATTCCTGTGGCGTGGCTTTGGAGTGCGGCGTGAAGCGCCGCTTTCATCTTGTTTGTGAAAGCGCCGCTTCACGCCGCACTCCAAAATCTTCAAAACTCCAGCTTCAAGCTGAGTTGCAATCGAAAACCCGGCGTTACGGTGTTGGCCGCTTTTCCAAAACCGGGTGCTTCCAACCAGCGGACCGGGATTCCGAAGTTGGCGCGATTGAACAAATTGAAAAGTTCCGTGCGAATGACCAGACGTTTGCTGCCGGAAAACTGTATTGCTTTGCTGATGGCCAGATCAAACGTCATCAAGCTCCCTGCGCGGAAAGAGTTGCGCCCAACGCTTCCGTCGTTGCCTGTGGGAGCCAACAATCCAATCAGATTTGTCGTTTGCACTGTGATGGGTTGGCGACCGTCGCCGGTTTCCGTCAATCCGCTGGTGGCGTTCAATCGGTCGGTCAGATTGCCGTCCAGGTTCACGTCGTAAACCGTGTTGACGGTAAAAGGCTGTCCGCTTTGCAGGCGACCGATCAATGCAGCCTGCATGCCGCTCAGCAGCCAGGCCATTCCCGATAGTTTTTCCTTGAGCTGATTGGCGTCGTAAATCGCCGCGACGGTTCCGCGATGGCGAATGTCGAAGTTGGCCGGGCCGCGTTCGCCTGCGAAGTTGAGGCTGTTTTGCGGCAGGGAAGAAGAGCCTGCCAATTCAAATGCTTCGGAAACGTCGTCGCGCACATCCGAAAAGACATACGAGGCTTGAAGCTGCAAGGCTCTGGCAAATCGTCCGCGCATTTCTACTTGCAGGGAATCAAAACGCGATTCGCCTGTAGTGTCGTAAATGTTCACCGCGCCAATGCCCGGTTGCGGCCTGCCTGGGCAAGGACGTTGGGTTTGGCTGGCTGCAATGGTGACCGACGGGACACAAATGCGCCCGAATATCACCGGCTCTCCGGGAATGTTGCCTTCGCCGGACAAGGCCAAAAAGCGGGTCGGCGCGATGTTGTTTGCCGGGCCTAAATTGGGCGTCGTGATGCGCAGCAGGTTGCGGCCAGTGGTTCCGACGTACGCCAGCGAAAACGTCAGGTCACGGCTGAGCTGTTGTTCAAATGCAAACGTGTAATGAAGCGCGTTCGGCAGCGTCAGCCGCTGCGCTGGCAACGTCAACCCAAACGCCGGAGGGAAATTCTGATTCAACAAGTTGATCGTTCCAGCATTCAACGGCAGATTCAATTGATTGCCGTTTCTGACCAGCGGCACACCTTGCAAACTGGTGGTCGCCGGATTGACGAAACTCAAAGCGATTTCTTTGTCTTGCGCATACAGGCCGCCAAAGTTCAATGGAATGAACGTTGGAAACACATTGCGCGATTGGCTGACGAC
>CAYLJQ010000521.1:0-5319 GCA_964383955.1 uncultured Heliomicrobium sp.
GGGGTCGTAAGGGACTTTCACCCTCAAGTGAATGCGCCCTGCCGGGCGCACATGGTAGATGTGGTGCAATTTACAAAATTGCACCACATCTGAAAATCACATTGTCACCGCAGGCAAATTCGCTTTGCTGAGTTGTTCATTCAGCGCCTTCACGTCTTTGCTTTTCACCTCTTCCCACTTGGCCAGCAATTCTTTCAGCGTGCGATTCTGGTCAGCGACGGCGGCTGTGGCTTGCGACGTCGGAGCGGCGTCGGCTCCTTGCAGCAGGTTCATCAGCGACAAAAAGCCGTTGGCGATTCCGGCCAGGCCGGGTTCGCGGTTGCTGACGCCGAAAAAGTCCAGGCCTGCCGAGCGGCCTTCCATTGCGGCGGCTTTTTTGTCCAGGTCGTCAATCGCTGTGGCTAAAGCGCCCGCTTGATCTTTCCGCGCTTTCAACTGCTCACGCAGCTTGCGGACTTCTGCTTGAGCGGCGCGAATCTGCGTAATGCCTTCGTAACATTGCAGCGAAAGCGTGTTCTGTTGCTGCAAGGCTTCGGCGGGAGCCGTCACGCGCGGATCCATTTTCACCGTCAGCGTTTGCGTTTGAACTTTGCCGTCAACACTCAGCCGCAACTGGTATTCCCCCGGATCAACCAGCGGGCCTTCGGGTGAAGGCGGCGTGTTGCGGTAAATCGCATTGATCGAATAGCTGCGCGGAAAGCCTGCGGGCGGGGCGTACCGCATATCCCACACCCAACGCTGCATCCCGGCTTTGGCCGAAAGCGTCTGCGGCGGACGCATCCAGTATGCCGGATGCGGTTGCCGGTTCACGTCAATTTGTTCTGGCGGGTCGCTGCTGGCGTAACGGCGAATCAGTTTGCCGCTCTTGTCCAAAACTTCCAGCGAAACTTCGCGTGCGCCGGATTTCAGCCAGTAATTGATGATTGCGCCGTCGGGCGGATTTTCGCCCATTGGCTCTTCGGGCGGAATCGGCGTGTCTGTGTTCAAGCTGCGGCGGACGCGAATCGCCGTTTGCGGTTTGAACAAATGCGACGAGGAATTGGCGACTTCGGCATTGAGCTGACGCAGCGAAGTGATGTCGTCCAGAATCCAGAAACTTCGTCCGTGTGTGCCAACAACGATGTCGTCGTCTTTGATGACCAAATCGCGGATCGAAGTCGCGGGCATATTCAGCCGCAGCGATTGCCAGTTTTCGCCGTCGTCGAAACTGACAAACACGGCTTGTTCCGTTCCGGCAAAAAGCAAACCTTTGCGCTGAGGGTCTTCGCGGACGACGTTGACGATGGTTCCGTTGGGAATGCCGTTGACGATTCGCTTCCAGGTTTTGCCGCCGTCGCGCGTGCGGTAAATGTGCGGGCGCAGATCGTCAATCCTGAGCGTGTTGATCGCCGCATAAGCCGTGTCGTCGTCAAAGTGACCGGCGTCCATCAGCGAAACTTTCATCCAGGATTTCAAATCCGGCGGCGTGATATTCAACCAGTTCTTGCCGCCGTCGCGCGTCAGGTGAATCAAACCGTCATCAGTTCCCGCCCAGATGGTATTGACGCTTTTGTGCGAAGGCGCGACGGTGTAAATCACGCCTCGGCGCGGCATGGTGGCCATTTCAGGCGTTCGATATTTGCCGACGCTTTCCGGCACATCGTACTTTTCGCGGGTCAGGTCAGGGCTGATGATTTCCCAGTTGTTGCCGCCGTTCAGCGTTTTCCACAAAACATTTGTGGCGAAATACAGCGTCTTTTTGTCTACGGGCGAAAAGATGGAAGGCATTGTGCGAAGCGTTCGATATTTGCCGCTGCGCAAAGCTTCAGGCGCGACGTTCTGCACCTGGCCGGTTTTCCAATCGTAACGCGTGATGCGACCGCCGTAGGTAATGTCAGGATTCAGCGGATCGGGCGCGGCGTAGCCGTATTCGTCAACGCCCACAGTTCGCCAATCGCGCCAGGTGATTGCGCCGTAATCGCTGCGGCTGATGACGGCTGCCGAACCACTTTCCTGCTGTCCGCTGTAGACCCAATACGGCCAGCGGTTGTCTGTGATGACGTGATACATCTGCGCCGTCGGCTGGTTGTACCAACTGCTCCAGGTTTCTCCGCCGTTGACCGTGATGGTCGCGCCTTGATCGGTGGCAAAAATCATCACGTCAGGTTGTTCAGGATTGATCCAGATGCGGTGGTAATCGTCGCCGCCCGGTGCGCCTTTAATCGAAGTGAAAGTTTTGCCGCCGTCTGTGGATTTGTACGAAGCCGTGTTGCCGACAAAAACGACATCAGGATTTTTCGGATGGATTTTGATTTCAGCGAAATCCGAACCGCGCCCCCACGTGCGCGCTTCGTTGCTGACTTTTGCCCAACTTTCGCCCGCATCTTCGCTGCGGTAAATACCGCCGGTTTGCGGATTGGCGTCCACTGTCGCCATCAAGATGTTCGGATTGCTGCGCGAAAGGTCAAAACCGATTCGGCCAAGTCCTTGTTCGAATGTCGGCAACCCTTTGGTCAATTGTTTCCATGTCGTTCCGCCGTCAGTGGATTTGTACAAGCCGCTGCCCGGTCCTTGCCATTGGCCGTTTTCCCAAGGGCCGTGACGGACTTCATAAAGATCGGCGTAGATGATTTGCGAATTGGTTGGATCAATTGTCACCTGAATCGCGCCAGTGTTTTCGTCCTTGTACAAAACTTTTTGCCAGGATTCTCCGCCATCCAGCGAGCGGAAAACGCCGCGTTCCGCGTTCGGGCCAAACGGATGACCGCAGACTGCCGCAAAAACGCGATTCGGATTTTTCTCGTCAACAGCCAAACCGCCAATTTGCTGGCCGTCTTTCAATCCCATGTTGCGCCAGGTTTTGCCGCCGTCCGTTGATTTGTAAATGCCATCGCCTACGGAAAGGTCAGGCCGCAGCGGCAAGCCTTCGCCGCTGCCTACGTAAATGATGTTTGGATTGGCAGGAGACAACGCCACATCGCCGATGGAACCGGTTGGCTGATCGTCAAAAATTGGTTTCCAGGTTCGGCCAGCGTCGGTTGTTTTCCAGACGCCTCCATTGTTGACGCCGATGAAAAACACGTTCGGTTGATTGGGAATTCCGACTGCGCCAACGGTTCTTCCGGCGCGGAACGGGCCGATGTTGCGCCAACGCAGGCTTTGATACAACGATTGATCAAACTGCTGGGCATTCGAACTTTGATCAGCAAAGGGCAGACAAACTGCCAGTAACAGGCAGATCAACAGACAACGGCGAAGACTAATCACGGCTTACCTCCGGGTGGTTTTAAGTTGTTATGTATTGAAGAGATTGCTTGAACGAAGCAGATTTTACACGCAAGCACGTTGAGGAGGGAGCTTCCGACAGGTTGGCCGTAAAAAAGAAAACCGCGAATCAGACAGAAAATCTTCTTGCCTGATTCGCGGTTTTCGTAAAAGCGATTTGGTTTAGTAACCGCCGCGATCTCCACCACGGCCACCACCACGACCACCGCCACCGCCGCCGCCGCGATTACCACCACCGCCACGACCGCCGCCGTAACCGCCGCCGCCGCCACGACCGCCACCGCCACCAAATCCGCCGCCGCCACGGCCACCGCCGCCGCCAAAGCCGCCGCCACCGCCGCCGCCACGCGATTCGCGCGGACGAGCTTCATTGACAGTCAGGGTGCGGCCTTCAAGTTCACGGCCATTGAAATTCTGAATTGCCGCATCGGCAGCTTCCTGTGTATCCATTTGGACAAACGCGAAACCGCGTGAACGACCGGTATCACGATCCGTCACGATGTTAGAGGCTTCGACCGTGCCGACCTGAGCGAAAATCTCTTCTAAATCCTGCTCCGTCACGGTGAAAGGCAGGTTACCAACGTACAAACGAACTGACATATTTTTTTTCCTCTGAAGTACTGGGGAAGCAGGCACTGGCGGGCGGAAACGGTCTCCAACTTACGCAATCGTGACTGAGAGAGCAAAAGAACCAACAGACAACGAACCGAGCTGCTTCTGAAATTGCAAAACTACCTTCTCTCTAACTACCGACTGCGCAAACCGAAACTACCGTGGAGACGCATTCACCGTTGATGCTAGCGAGCAGGCAAGGCTGGAAACTTGATCTCGCTCAAAATCAGCAGACACTTGGGCTGAAACTTTCCGGGAAGCCTTCCTTTTTGTGCTGACCATTTGAGAGTGGGATATTTCCATCGCGGGCATCTTACCCGCCCCAAAGGATTTGGCAAGGGCTTTTTTGACAGCCAAAAAGGCGCGCAAACCTGACAAATGGCTTTACCAGAAGCTCAGAGCAGGTTAAATCCCTGCTGGCTGAACCCAACCCGCTCGACACCCATTCGTTCCCGCAAGGCTTCCAGCAGCGGAACATGCGCGTCTTCTTCCAGCCAGTTTTCATACCCAAGCGACCGCAAAAGCTGCGGCATCCCAAGTTCGGCGCTGCGTCGCCCACCAGCGCCATCTCCGTGGATTAACGTGTCCACGACTGCCCGTGTAGCTCGCGGCGCGATCAATGCGGCAAACTCTTCCGCATCGCTAGGCAGCACCGGACTAATCGCGGCTTGAATTCTGATCCCGGCCAGCTTCATTCTTTCGAGCGTCAGCAATCGCCGCTCGATGCTGGGCGAAGCTGGAGTGATTTGCCGCCGCACCTCGTCGCGATTGGTTTCAATCGTCAAGCTCAGCCAAACACGCTGGCCCAGGTTCGCCAACAAATCCGCATCGCGTTCCACCAGCGGCGAACGCGTTTGCACCACCAACAAACCGAAATCTCCGGCATCGGCAAACACTTCCAGCAACCCGCGCGTGATTTTCAACCGGCTTTCCGCGCCTTGGTACGGATCAGTCGCGGTGCTCATAAAAATCCGCAAGCTGCCGAATTCGCCTTTGCGTTTGGCTTTTTCCAGTTCCTGTTTCAGCAATTCTGGCGCGTTGAGTTTGGCTTTGACCCAATCGCCCCACGGTTTGCCGGAAAACCGTTGCACCGGCATGGCGCGGACGTAACAATAGGGACAGGAGTTTTTGCCAAACGCGCAACCCTGATACGCATTTAGCGAATGCGTATACGTCGCCAGAAAGCCTCCGGTCGGGTTGAGTATGGATTTGGCTTGGACTTCTTCGATCATTGCAGTTCGATTTCTTGCTCGGCTATGCCAGCGGCTGTAGTATCGCGCCCGCTTAACTACAATTCCAAACCTGAGTTAAGTCAAGATTGGCAGTCAAACAAGAAAATGTTCACCACAAAAGACACAAAAAGGCATCGAACACGCTTTTGTGATTTTTATGCCTTTTGTGGTTACTTCTTTTTCTTTCTCCTAAATGGCCTCGTCAAGAAAG
>CAYLJQ010000522.1:0-5306 GCA_964383955.1 uncultured Heliomicrobium sp.
CACCGGCATGAATCTGCGCTTTGACGACAACGGGTAAGCCCAGCTCTTTGGCTGCTGCATCAGCTTCTGCCACGGTGCGCGCAACAATGCCGCGCGGCACTTTAACGTCAAACCGGCGGAGCAATTCCTTGCCTTGATACTCGTGAATCTTCATGAATGCCTCGATGATTTTGATAGGTCTTGGTGAAATGAGCGCAGAGTGTAAAAGTCGGTTTGCTAAAAGGCAAGCTGAAGAATTGATGCAAAACGCCAAGTCGCTTTTGAGAATCCGCCAAGCTGTATTAAGTTATGGGTAGATGTGAATAGATCGGTTTCGGCCAAGGCCGCAAGCCTGATCTTCAACTTTTGCCAGAAGGACTTCGAAGGAAAAAATCTGAATGAAACGTTTTCTACCGTTTGCCATCATCGCCTTTGTTTTGGCAGGCGCAATTGGTGCAGGAGCGTATATGTATCGTTCCACTCGCTCGACCCCGTCGGCTATGCCAACGGTATCGCCAACGCCAATTGCCAATCAAACAAACCCAACGCAACCAACCGACTATAAAAATCAGGTCGTTCTTGAAGAGTTTGGCGATTATCAATGTCCGCCTTGCGGCGCTTTGCACCCTGACTTGAAAAAGCTGAAGGGCGAATACGGAACCCGGATCAAATTCGTTTTCCATCAGTTTCCGCTGACCAGAATTCATCAGCATGCGGCAATTGCTTCATTTGCCGCTGTCGCTGCGGGACAGCAAGGGAAGTTTTGGGAAATGCACAACCTGCTTTATGAAAGCCAGGATGTGTGGAAGGAAACCGAGAACTTTGCTCCGATACTGGTGAATTTCGCACGGCAGTTAGGCTTGAATCTGGAACAATTCGAAAAGGACATCAACGACCCCAGGGTCAAATCCATTGTCTTGAATGACGTTCAGCGTGGCGAAGCGATGGGCGTAACAGGTACGCCAACGCTATTTTTGAACGGACAATTAATTGATAGCGATAAATTGACGATGGAGTATTTGCGTCAGGAAATAGACAAACTGCTGAAAGCGAAATCCTGATTTTGCTGAGTCAGCTTTTTGAGAGAGTCGTTATGGATGATTCCTGACTCCGCCAGCCTAAAAACGCCAGCAGAGTCAGCAGCAGGGTCATGGTGGCTGAAAGCAGGCAGAATTCGCAGAAAGCGTGCAGCACAAAGGCTTGCAGGTAAAAGAGCCAGCATGTCGCCAGAATCATCGGAACGACCAAAATCGCCATCCAGGTTCGCGCCAGCCTGGAACCGAAGACGGCCAGCGTTGCCAAACTGAAAACTGTGAAATACGCCATCGCTCCGAATGCCGCTGTTGGCATACCGGCAGTGGTTGCATAAGAACTGCTGAGGACTTTTGAACAACCGCCTGTGACCGTGCATTTAACGCTTTTGCCAGACAGGTGCTGCACCGTCAGGTAAATGGAATCCATCAGGCCGATCAGGGAAAACACCATTGCCAGGCTGTAAATCAACACCGGGCGACGCCAGTTTGAAATCTGTGAATTGTTCATATTAAGGTTTGTATCATTGAGATAACGTGGCTTCAAAACCACGAAGAAGCAAAAAGGAGCCAGAATTGAAACCCGCTAAAGCTTTGAGTCTGATCGGAATTCTTCTTCTCGCGGCGGTTTACTTGCAAGTCAGCCGCGCTCAAGAACGCCAAGCGCCGAAAGCGTTTATGGATTCAACCCAGCCGGGGTGGCGAACCTTGGGTGAAGAAGACTTTACCAACGTGAACTGCTATCCGGACACCTGGAGCTGGAAAGATGGCTTGTTGTCCAGCACCGGAAAGCCTATCGGCGTGATGCGCACCAAACAGAAATTCACCAACTTTGAATACATGCTGGAATGGCGGCATCTGCGTTCGGCAGGGAATTCCGGCACATTCGTCTGGGTTCCCGACGAAGCGCTGACGGATTTGAAGCCCGACGCTCTGCCAAAATGGGGCATCGAAGTTCAGATTCTGGATCACGGGTACAAAGAGCAATACGAAAAATCTTCGGGTAAAAAAGGTGACTGGTTTACCACCAACGGTGACATCTTTGCTGTCGGCAATTCCAAGCTGAACCCGTTTGCGCCGCTATCGCCAAACGGTTCGCGCAGCTTTCCGCGCAAGAACCTGAGCAAAGGCGTTGGCGAATGGAATCATTATTACGTCCGAGCGATCAACGGCGAAGTTCGGTTGTGGGTGAACGGCGAAGAGGTTTCCGGCGGCAATGGCGCGGAACCTCGCACAGGGTATTTGTGCATGGAGTCCGAGGGCTCGCCGATTGAATTCAAAAACATTCGCGTACGCGAGTTGCCGTAAATCGTAGCGCAGGTTTTCCAACCTGCGCATGGCATCTTGAGCAATTCGCTTTCTGTCCGGAAAGCTCGACTAACGTGAACCTGAGCAGGTTGGAAAACCTGCTCTACGTTGCGGAACCAAGCACCCGTAAAATCTGTTCGTGAAGTTGTTTGTTTGTCGCTAATCCCTGACCGTTGAGCAAATCAATCTTGCCGCTTAAATCCGTGAACACGCCGCCAGCGCCTGCCAGAATCGGCGGCATTGGAGCCACATCGTAATACTTCAACTGGCCGGGTTCGACCATCATGTCGGCCAAGCCCGTCGCCACTAAATAATAGCCGTAACAATCACCGAAGCCTCTAACCAGCCGGACGCTTTTGGCCAGGCGTCGCAAAGGTTCTCCGCGGGTTTCCGAATACAGTTCGCGCGGGTTTGTCAGAATCATTGTCGCATCCGCAAGGTCTGTGGTTTTGGAAACAGAGCACGGTTTGCCGTTCAGAAATGTCCCGGTTTCAGCCGAACCAATCAACAAGTGATCCTGAATCGGGAAGTAAATCGAACCCAGCACCGGCACGCCGTCGCGTTCCAGCGCGATCATCACGCCAAACAGCGGCGTTCGCAGAACAAAGGATTTTGTGCCATCAATCGGATCAAGAATCCATCGGTGCGAACCGGACTTTTTGGTTTCGCCGAATTCTTCGCCCAGGATCGAATGATCGGGGAATTGTTTTTCCAGCGATTGGCGCAGGAACAGTTCGATTTCGCGGTCGGCTTTGGTGACGGGCGAATCGTCGGATTTGCGTTCAAATTCGACTTGGGAATTGTAATGGCGCCGCGCAATCGCGCCTGCCTTCAGGCTTAATTCGCCCAGGATCGAAAAGTAAGATTGTAGGTTTTCCATAACGCGCTGGATTGTAGCCGGAAGCTGGTTATTTGTTGATGCGGCCTCGGCAATTTGGCGCACCGCAAGAACAGCGCTTGCTGTCGTCGTGCCATGATTCTTCGTAATCCAGAACGATTTCTTCGTCCGGCTGAATGTCTTTTAGCGCAAAGAAAATCAAATGGCCGCGAACCAGCGACAAACGACAGTTCGGCTGGCAGGAATGATTGACGAACTGCGACACGTTGCCGTTGACCGAACCGTCAATAGACCAGTACGAATCCAACCCGCAAATGCGAATTCGCCGCAAGCCGCGCAATCGCCGAGCGGTTTCAACACGCGAGATTTTTTCGCCGACGAATTCCGCGATCTTGCGGCCTTTTTTGAAAGGAGCGGTGGCGAAACAGCCTTTTCCGTCAATGGTTGATGGTCTGACTTCAAGCCCGGGAACGGGCAGAACTTTTGTGCTCAAACTTCGATCTCCGTAAAAAAAGAAAATGTGGAGCGCTACGCCTTTGGCGTCGCTTTGGTAGTCAACCGAAACCAGAGCTTCGCGAAAGGACTTTCAAAGCTGCCCCAAAGGCGCAAGCACTCCATAATCAAAAGTATCGGTAATGCCCGATGATTTTCCATTGGAACAGCACGTCTTCCAGCCGAGCGCCTGCGCCGATGTTGTGAACGATGGCGTATCGCTCAGTGCCTTCGACTTTGATTTTGCTGACCAGGCCAATATGCGTCAGCCCGCCATCCAGTTGCCAGGCTACGACATCGCCAGGCTGATAATCTGCGTGATTCTGCGTAATCGGCAATTCTTTGCCTTTGCGGTTGAACCAGGTCATCAGGTTTGGCACGCGGCGATGGTCAATGTTTTTGTCCGGCTTTCTGGTGTTCCACTTCTTCGGGTATTTGGAAAAGCTTCGCCCCATGTCTTCGTGCAGTTCTTTTTGCAGATCAATGCCTGTGCTGCGAAATGCACGGACGACAACATCGGCGCAGACGCCGGTTTCTTTGGGAACGTCGCCGTTTGGATAATCCAGTTTGACGTATGAAGCGTCGTAGCTTTTGGTGTAAGTCGTTTGTTCAATGGCTGAAGCGTTCAACCTTTCCAGCGGCGTCGCATTCGCGCTGACCTGCATTGCGGCTTGCAAATCAGGTTTGGGCAATTCGATTGCGCGGCTGGGGATGCCAACGGCTTGGCAGCTTGTCAGCAGGCAAAACAGAACTGACCCCATCAGGAAAGGAGATACGGCGTTCGATTCTGATGTTTTCATGCTTTAACGATCGTGACTGGAAATGTTTATGGTTTGTTGAAGCCTGGGCGTAATTCCAAGGCAGGTAACGAACCACAAAAGGCACATAAAACACAAAAATGTCTTGTGGCAAATTGCCGTTCAAAATTCTTTTGTGCCGTTTGGGCTTTTTGTGGTTTCTTTCAGCAGTCTATTTATACACACTCTTCATGTTTGTTAGCGATCTATTGCCGCCAACATATCTTCGTCGGTTTTGTATTTGAAAAACTCTACGCCGAGTTCTTTATCCTTTTCGCGTTCCACTGATTCAAGCTTTTGCACATCGGCGTAATCAATCGTTCTTACGCCGCGATCTGCCAGAAGTTGCCGGAATGTTGCCAGCCGATCTTCCCAGCCATCTGCCGTGTTTGCTTCGGCTTTTGTCAGGTAACGATTGACGACCGCCATGCCTCGTTCGCCGTCCTGTTTGGCTTTGCCAACGACACCGTCTGAAGCTTGCCGCGACCAGCCGATGACGAACAACCCGTCGCAAACTTTTCCTGTTGTTGGATCAAAGACTTGATAGGCTTCATCGCCGGGATTATCCGGGTCAGGATTCGGATTGCGCACGTATTCCGTTCCGGTGCAGGGAAGTCCGAGAGTTTCGTCAACTTTGTCGCCGATGGCGAAAACCACAGAATCGCATTCGATGTCGAAAAACGTGCCTGCTCCTCTGCAGGAAATTGCGTCAACGCGTTTGTACAATTCAGTGTTTTCGACACGCAGCGCTTTGACTTTGCCATCTTCGACAACGACTTCAGTTGGCGAACTCAAAAAACGGAAATACATTTTGCTTGGGCTTTCGCCTTCTTTCGCTTTCGCGCCGCAATGTTTGGTCAG
>CAYLJQ010000523.1:0-5294 GCA_964383955.1 uncultured Heliomicrobium sp.
TTGAAGCGATTTCCCTTGCCAATTCGCTGGCAGGAAAAAAACAGACCGGTGGCACTGCACCTGAGCAAGTCAAACAGGAAATGGCGCGAGCAAAAACTACGTTAGAAATTAAGTCAGTTTGAAATAGAAGCGAAAATTTCTTCCAAAATGATCAAAGCCGACCAAAAGCAGGGAGCTATTTGGTCGGCTTTTTTGCTGCTGATGTCCTCACCCCATCAACAGTCAGATTGTGCGTATTTTTGCCACAGGGCAACATCACTGTCAAGCATAAAGTTAGAAATGCTGACACACTTGTAAGCTTCAACCGTGTAATTAATACGGTTTGACGGAAGGTGCAAGGCTTGTGTAAGATGCCAGCCGTTTGACGCCACAGCGCAAAAATCTTTTCATTTGCTGATCAATGACCGAAGGTTTCCTCCATTGCCTCTAATGCCTTCGGATTCGCGTCACGAATAGATAAGCCGACTTAGCTCAGTTGGTAGAGCGACTGATTCGTAATCAGTAGGTCACCGGTTCAAGTCCGGTAGTCGGCTCCATTTGCATCACAGGATTGATGCTGCCCCAAGGCGAAAAAGCCAGCCCAGATAAAGCTTGGTGCTCTCCTGTTTAATGACATTCACACACAACTACACACAAATTCATACGATAAAGCAGGTTAACGTGCGTTGATCGCAAGTCTTTACCATTTTCGGTTCTCGTGCTGCCCTAATACATCAAAAGGAGTTGTTGATCTATGTCTTTTTTGAGGGGCTACCTTCGACTTTCACTCACTCGTTCTGGACATTCTAAGTTCATCGCTTTCACCATTGTCGCCAGCCTGTTGGTTTGTGCGACCCTAATCTCGCTATCTGGCTGGTCAAGCCTGGCTGCGAAACGTTCATCACTCGCTAACGCTGAGAATTCGGGCGACAAGACAAATACAGTCGCTTTTACGGAAAGAAGAGGTTCTACGGCTCTGCCGCCGACCATTCAGCAGCAACCGGATCAAACTTGTACCGTCAGTTGTAATGCAACCGTTCCAGGAAGCGGTGCCGTCAATACGGCGATCAGTTTTTCCGCATCGGCCACAACGACGGGATGCTCAACATCGCCAACCTACGAATGGAATTTCGGCGATGGTTCCGCGCGCTCAACACAGCAAAATACAACGCACACTTATACTGCCGCCGGAACTTACAACTGGTCATTGACGACCAGTGTCAACAACGGCTCGACAATGATTGACACGATTGCCGGCGGTTTGGGCGAAGGCAATCTTGCCACTCAAGCGCCTTTTGGCATTCTGGTTTCGGCTGCGCGTGATCCGCAAAATCGCGGCTTGTACGTGGTGGATGTGATTGGCGGCAACAGCTTGATTCGCTTCATCAATACGTCAACTTCGCCGGTAATCATCGCGGGCAAAACAATTGCTCCCGGAACAGTTAGAGTCGTCGCAGGGGGCGGCACAGAGCTTGGTGTGGGGATTCCGGGAACCAACGCCGATCTGGGAGCCGTTACGGGCCTGGATACAAGCGCCGACGGAAATTTATTGTTCTTCAGCGCGCAGATTGATCGTGAAGTTCGTGTGCTGAACGTGTCTTCCGGCGCGGTCACGGTTGCGGGAACGTCAGTCGCTCCAGGAAACATTGGTTTGCTGGCGGCGGGATTTGGCGAAGCCTTGGGCGGCATTGTCGTCAACAATTCCACCGGCGAAGTGTTCGCAGCGGATGCGACACCAGGAATCAACAAGATCTTTAGAATCTCCACGACAGGAGCACTGACGGCGGTGGCTGGCAATGGCGCCACCACCAAGCCGGAAGATGCTTTTTCAGGCGGTCAGGCATTGAATGTTCCGCTGTTGCAGCCGCGTGCGGTGGAATTGGATAGCTCCAATCGTCTGTTGATCGCCGACACAGGCCACGGACGCGTCGTTCGCGTTGAAGCGAATGGCACGCTGACTCTGATCAATCAATTTCCAGTTGCCGAAGGCACACCCAATCCGTATCCGGTTGGACTGTGCGTGCAGGGCAGCAACCTTTTCGTTACGCTTGGCAATCAACAGACGGTCGTTCGCTTGAGCGGCGGTTCGCCGGTGACTGTTGCCGGGCAAACAGGCCAATCCTGTGATTATTCAGTTTCGAATTGTGGCGATGGCGGAACGGCCACCAATGCGCAATTCGGGTTTGCGGGCAGCACGGGAAATCCGCCGCTGTCGGGAATTACCTGTGACAGCACGGGCGTTTTCATTCTTGATCAGGGGTTGACGGGCAGAGGCCGCATTCGATTCCTGAACACATCCGGCAGTGCTGCGACAGTTGCGGGTGTCACCATCGCGCCTAACGCGGTTGATCGTATCGGCGGAAACGGGTTGGCCACTCCCTACGATGGCGGCTTGGCCACCAGCGCTACGTTCAATTCACCTGTCGGCGTGGCAGTTGATGCAAATGGCAATTTGTGGGTCGCAGACCAGATTGGCGGATTGATTCGGTTTGTCAATCGCGGCACCAGTTCGGTCAAGATTTTTGCTGGCACGGTTTCCGAGCAAACCGTTGCGCCCGGCGGTATTGTCACCGTGAACAAGAGCGTGGGTTCCGGCGCAAGCGACGGAGTGCCGGTGATTCAAGCCGGATTCACCTATCCACAAGGTTTGTTCATCACCAGTCAGGGAATTTACGTGGTGGATTCACTGGGCGGCCCGAAAGTGCCCATGCAGCCAAGCGGTCGCGGAACCAGCACGCTGCGGTTTATCAACACAACTGCAAACAACGTGACAATCTATCCCGGATCATCTTCGCCGATCATTGTTCCGGCTGGACAAATCGCAAAAATCGCTGGTGGAGGCGAATCCACAGCGGTCAATGGCGATGGCGGATTTGCATTGTTTGGGAAGTTTATTGGGATGTCAGATGTTGTGGTTGATTCCAACAACAACATTTTTGTCACTGACACAGGCCAAAACGCCGTTCGACGGATTAACGGATCTACCGGGGTCGTTTCCAGCATTTTGGGTGGAGGCAAGCAATACACGGGGTTGGGAATCGGTGCGGATAACCGGCTGTATGTTGCCAACTACACGGATGGAAGCGTTTTGCGGGAAAACTCAACCGGAAGCGCAACGTTTTCTGTTCTGGCTGGAGGCTTCAATAAAGCGCGCGATGTCGCAGTTGGGGCAGACGGCACGGCTTACGTAACGGTTGGTCCGGCCACGAGCGTGACGGCAAACAACCAGATCGTTCAAATCAGCGCTGGCGGAACTCCGACAGTAATTGCCGGAACGACTGCCGGATTCAGCGGAGACGGCGGTCCGGCCGCCAATGCGCAAATCAGTATTCAGCCGTCACCTCTGGTTGTCGGCAGCGGTACCACCAATCAGTTGCCTGAAACGGTCAACATCATTGTCAGCTCAACCGGGGAAATCATTTTTGCTGACAGTGTCAACAATCGCATTCGCCGCATAAGTTCCGGCACAGTCGCTTGCACGAAAACCGGGACAATCACCATTACAGGCGACAATCCGGTTCCGACGTTGACCTCGTTAAGCCCCAACAACGCTTTGGTCGGCGGTGGTTCACTCAACTTGACGGTCACCGGCACAAACTTCGTTCCGACATCCGTCGTTCGTTGGGGGGGCGCAAACCGCACAACGACATTCGTCAGCAACACGCAACTGACGGCTTCAATTCCGGCTAGCGATTTGACTACTGCTGGGAATGTGAACGTGACTGTCTTCAACCCGGCTCCGGTCGGAGGGACTTCCAACGCGCTGACATTCACCGTTAACCCGCCCAACCCCGTTCCGGCAATTACTTCACTATCGCCGAATTCTGCTGTTGAAGGCAGTGCCGGATTTACGCTGACCGTCAATGGTAGTGGGTTCGTCAATGGTTCGATTGTTCGTTGGGACGGGCAGCAAAGGGTGACGGAGTACGTCAATGCCACTACGTTGCGGGCGCAAATTCTGGCTTCGGACCTGGTCGGACAAGGACAAGCCAGTATTACTGTTCTCAACAATCCTCCTGGTGGAGGCACGTCGAACGTTGCCTCTTTCAACATTACAGCCGGGCAAAATCCTGTGCCGACTCTGACCGGCATCAGTCCGGCCACGGCAAATGCTGGCGGGCCTGCCTTCACATTGACGGCGACTGGAACGAATTTCGTAGCCAGTTCAAAGGTTCGTTGGAGCGGGCAGGATTTGGCGACTGTATTTATCAGTCCAACCGTCTTGACTGCTACTGTTCCGGCAAATCTGATTGCTACCGGCGGCACAGCTCCTGTCACAGTCTTTACGCCTACACCGGGCGGAGGTGTGACTTCGCCGCAAGCCTTCACGATTACAGGCGGAGTTCCTGCAGTTGCCAGCGTTTCGGCGGCTAGCTTCTTGGGGGCCGAACTTGCTCCGGAATCTATTGCTGCAGCTTTCAGTTCGGCGAGCTTGGCAACGGGGATTGCTATCGCTTCAACGGTTCCACTGCCGACAAATTTGCTTGGCACACGGGTCACCGTCAGAGACAGCGCGGGCACCACACGTGACGCAGGCTTGTTCTTTGTTGCGCCAGGGCAAATCAACTACCAGATTCCGCCTGGAACAGCCGCGGGTGCTGCCTCGGTCACTATAATTGTGAATAGCACTACGGTGGCAGCGGGGACAGTCACCATCGCCGGAGTTGCGCCTGGGTTGTTCAGCGCAAATGCCAGCGGTACAGGTGTTGCTGCCGCAGTCATCCTGCGCATCCGCAATGGTGTGCAAACATTTGAAGCGGTGTCCAGCGGTCCAACCCCGATTGATATTGATCTGGGACCGGCCACCGACATCGTTTATCTGTTGCTGAACGGAACCGGGTTGCGCAATCGCACCTCTGCCGGAAACATTTCCGTCAGTTTGGGATCGCTTGCTGCAAGGCCGTTGAATCCCGCGAACTTCGAAGACGCTTTTGCCGTCGCAGGGTTTGTGGGGCTAGATCAGGCCAACGTGTTGTTGCCGCGAACACTGGTTGGAGCCGGGCTGATCAACGTGTCGTTGACCGTTGACGGCAAGACTACAAACACGGTCCAGGTGAAGATCAAGTAGCAGCCAGTCAATAAGTCAGTACCGCGACCGGTAAGGAGTGGGTCTCAACAATCTAGAAAATTGTACAAGACCCGCTTGTTATCGCGCGCGGTACTGACACTTCACTAAAATTTTCATTGCCCGTCTCAGCCGACTCAGATTAAACTCCGAATTGCCTCGCAAGGCCCACAAGGTTGAATCAGCAACCTGCCTTGATCTCGTACCCCGCTCGAATCCTCACCCGACCAAGACTTACCCGGTTCGAGCC
>CAYLJQ010000524.1:0-5281 GCA_964383955.1 uncultured Heliomicrobium sp.
GTGCTCGGCCCGGAAAAATGGAAGTCTTACCAAGCCAAACGGCGGGCAATGATTACAGGCCAGCACGCGTACATTATTCGATCAATCCCTGAAGCTGCGATTCCTTCCACCGGCACGGAAAAGCTGTTTGTCCGCCGCGAAATCAGCGTTGCGCCGGGACGCCGCGAAGATTTCGAAAGCTATCAAAAAGACGTGTTGGCCGTGCTGAAAAAGACGAACCTGAAAGGCCACAGGGTTAGCCGGCTTGTACTTGGCGGTGATCTGAATCTGTACTTCCATATGGATTCGTTTGATTCTTTCGCGGAGTACGAAAAGTTCATGGCAGAACTGCCTAAAGTCGAAGGCTACAGCAAGCTGGCAGGCCGAACGGCTGGCGTCGTAATGCATACGAACATTTCGGTTTACAGCGCTATGCCGGAACTGAGTATTTTGCCGGAACCCGCCAAGGTCGTGAACAAATAGCGTCCCTCAAGTTGGGTATCCTCAGCCAGCAGGACAGGCTGCGGCACGTCTCGTCGGCGTCATCCGCAGCCTGTCAACTTATTCAAACAGGATCTTTTCAGGAATGATTCTCGTAAGCGGCAAGCAATTTTTTGGGAGCGGCGCGTCGCCAGGATTCTGTGATCAGTTTGCGTAGATCGTCTTTTTCAACCGTCGAAAGCCTGACCAGCATGTACGGCCAGCAGTTGTAATGGTCGGTGATGTAGAACGTCTGCGGATTGAGCTTCATCAAGGCTTCGCGTTCTTCGATGGAAATGAGGATGACGACGGATTCGCCGCTTTGATGAAAGCGAACGAACAACTTGCCTCGGACTTTGAAGGCGGGCGTTCCGTATGAAGTGCTTTCTTCGGCTTCCGGCAAAGCAGACGCAAGCTCGCGAACGGTTTCCCAGGTAGCGGCTTTGGTCTTGTGTGTGCGCTTCATTGCAGACGAAGTTTGCGGAATTAGCGTCCGTATGTGCGAAGTTTGACGACGATTGTGTTAACCAGCATGTCACCAAGCCGTTGCCTTTTGGAGCCAAAGATAAACAGCCAATCAAGAATCCCAAGAACTTGCAATGTGATATTGCGGATAAATGATTGCCCAAATGTACAAGGCTGACCGCTATCGGCGTGGATAACGGCGGTTTTCATGACTTTTTTGCCGTAACTTTGCCCGCCTATTAATCCATCTGCGAGTAAGAGATAAAGAAGCCCGGCAATCAGCGCCACCACAAAGGCTGTCGCTCCAACGGATTCTGGCAATGCAGTAGAGACGATCACAACCAGGATAAGAAGTCCCAAGACGATCAGGTAATCAATTAACTGACCGAGAAATCGATCACTCAAAGAAGCCAGCTCTCTGCCTGATGTCGGATCAATATCCGCAAAGCTCTGGAAATAAGAAGGTTGAATTGTGCTGCTTTGAAAATCCCATCCACAATCGCAACGCAAGGCTGTTTCTGGATTTTCCAGTTTGCATCTGGGGCACTGCATTTTTCATTCTTCCTTTGGCTGAATAAGGTTGATTGAAGTCTTAATCCAAGTCGAGCAAGGAATCAGACTCCGAATTTTTTGTAGCTTTGGCTTCTGAAACAGGTTGAATTTGATGTTTTACCAATTCGGCGACTTCCGGTGCGAGTTGTGCCGCTAATTGGGCCGTCAGTTTTTCTGACAATTGCGCGACGACGCGGTTGACGATTTCGTCAATGACGGTTTGCGGAATGACGGATTCGCTTGGCGCAGCCGCAGCAATGGCTTGCGGCGTTTCAACTTGCGGCGTGGGCGGCCAATTCAGCACATCATCCAAATCCAGCACGTGATCCAGGTCGCCTGTGTCACGGCGTTGTACAACTGGTTCGGCGGCGGCTACGACCGGGACTGCGACAGGAACGGGTTCTGGCGGCGCAGAGATGACAGGTTCTTCGACGGAAATCGGTTCGGGAATCGCAGGCTCATCGCCAGGCACTTCCACATTGGGCTGTGTGACGGAATCTGATAGGTCATCAGTAAGCAGAATCGGTTCAGGCTCTGAAATGAGCGGTTCTTCGATGACAGGCGCAACTTCTACCAGCGGTTCGGGGGCAAGCAGGATCGGTTCTGTTTCCAGGTCAGCGACAGTTTCCACTTCTACATCATCTTCCAGATCCACCATCGCTTCGGCTTTCCAAATATCTATTTCCGGAATTTCAGCTACTGGTTCCGGAGCAGACTCAACAACGGGAGCGGCTTCTTCAGCGGGTTCGTCCGGGAAAGGTTGCGTTGGGCGGATGGGCACAACCGGAGCAGCTACGACAGCGGCTTCGACGACGGGAGCTTTGGGCGGTTCAGGAGCCTGGACCTGCGCGGCGACATTGTTTAACGATCCAGTGGCGAATTTCGGCGGATGCCCTTCCAGCAAGGTTTTAACCGTCGTGATTAAGGTGCGAATGGATTGGAACGGTTTGGTTAAATGCTTGTCGGCTCCGATTCGGCGCGCGCGCTCTTCGTCGAACGGTTCAAAGGCTGGCACCAGCAGCACGACTGGCGTGTCTTTCATGTCCGGATGGTTTTTGACATATTCGCAAATGTCGTAGCCATTTTTGCCGGGAATAGAAACATCCGCCATGACCAGCGCCGGGCGCATATATTGCAAACGGTGAATGGCTTCGTCTCCGTTGTTGACGGTTAGAACGTCCACGCCTTCGTCTGAAAAAGTCAGGGTGATGATTTTCTGTACTGTGACGCTGTCGTCAGCTAGCAGAATCTTAAAGCCCACAGGAACCTCCGAACGGATGCAATAAAAGATTAGGACACCACTTGCGCGAAACTTACCATAAAGAAACAAAAAACACGAAGAGTTTCTAAGCTCTTCGTGTTCTTGCGTTTCCGAGTCAAGACCGGAACTAATTTTTAGCTTTCGCGAGTTTATTTGAAAATGCCCAAAAGCCCGCCTTTTTTCTTTTTCTCTTTTTTCTCTTTTGAATTGTTGGACTTGCTCTTCTCGGCTTCGGCAGGAGCCGCCGTAGCGCTTCCATTCGGCGGTGTTGTTACCGCTCGTTCAGGGACGGGCTGGCTGGAAGTTCCCGGATCCACAACCCCTTTGGTACTGGCACGCACGGAACGAGTGCCTGTCGCATTTTGGGAATCCGAAGGTTTCCGTAACGCTTCTTCCTTAACTTCTTCTTTTTCGTCGCCCTTCTTACTGAGCAGCACTCCATCTCTGGAAATGTCCAACCCGTTGCGGCCAATAATCAAACCGAACTTGCCCATCATGCCCGGACGTTCCGGGGCAGGATTGTCATTCGCTGGCGCTGGAATCGGTTTGCCGAGTTTTTCCAGGTACTCTTTGCCTTTTTTGGAAAACTCGCTGTTCGGATAATCGCGCACCAGACGATTGAAATATTCCGTCGCTTCTTCAGGCTGTTCCTGTTCGACCAGGGAAACTCCAAGCAGATAAAGCGATTCGTCGTAATACCCAAACAGAGGGTAGTTGGTGATGATGTCGCGCAGCCGGCTTTCCCCGGCTTTATAGGCTTGACGATTGTTCAGGTAGAACTTGGCGATGGTCATCTCATACAAGCCCAGCACCTGTTGAACGTCTTGCTTGTCACGCTGAATCATCGGCAAAACGTCTGATCGGGCGCAGCTTTGTTCAGCGGATAATAGTTGCTGATAAGCCTTTTTGGCATTCGTCGCGTCGCGGTTGTACGCGCCCATTTGCCGCATATAAGACTGTGCGATCTTGTGTTTGACGTCGCAGATTTTCGGATGAGTCGGGAAGTACTGAGCAAAGTCTTTGTAACCGCCGATGGCTTGTTCCAGATTGCTGGTTCCCCCCTCCAGATAAAACGAATCGGCGATTGCCAGTTTGGCCAGGGGCAAATACTCGCTGTCCGCATAAGTCGTGATCACCACGTTGTACAACAACCGCGATTCGTCGTAACGGCCTTTTTGCGCTTTTGTCGTCGCTTCTTCGTAAAGCTCTTTGTCGCGTCCGGGAATCGCAGCGTTTTCATTTTTAACTTTGTCCTTGCCTCCGCAGGCTGCGGCAATCAGGGATAACGTCGTGATCAAAAAAATCGCTAAGGTCTTCAATCTCATAAAGGACTACTCCATCCTAGCTAAATGCCCCAGCTTGTCCCTTCAGTCTTGGAGGGTTGCCGAAACAAGTTTTATTAAGCCAGCGCTCGCTCGCTGGCCGGTGTCAACGCCGCACTGAGCAATTGTCTCAGACTGTCAGCCGGATCAGGTTTGCCGAATACGGATGATCCGGCGACCAGAATTTCCGCTCCGGCAGCAACTACTGCCGCCGCGTTTTCGATTCCAATGCCACCGTCAATTTCAATTCTAGCGCGCGAATTATGAGTTTGAATCATGGTTCGCAACCTGCGCAATTTGTCCAATATCGCGGGGATGAACTTCTGCCCGCCAAATCCCGGATTGACCGACATTACCAGCACGTAATCAACATCGTTCAAAACTTCTTCGATCATTGCCAGCGGAGTCGCAGGATTCAGCACAACACCAGCCTGGCAACCTGCCTGGTGGATGTAACCGATGGTGCGGTGCAAATGATAAGTCGCTTCGGGATGCACGGAAATCATGTTGGCTCCCGCAGCGGCAAATGCGCCAATGAAATTGTCCGGATTTTCAATCATCAGGTGTGTGTCAATCGGCAATTTCGTTGCCTTTCGCACCCATTCCACGATAAAGGGCCCCAACGTCAGATTCGGCACGAAATGCCCGTCCATCACATCAACGTGAATATAGGCTGCGCCAGCGTGTTCAACGGCTGCGATCTGTTCACCCAGCCTGGTAAAGTTTGCCGATAAAATTGAAGGCGCGATTTCGACCATCTGGAAATGAGTAAATTGGGGAAAATTCCAAAAACTGAACGCATCAAAAAAACTATCTTGCCGGGGAAGTTTCACCCACCGCGCAGCATTTCATCCATTATCTGTCCGAAGGCGCGGGCGTCGGTGAAGCTTTTCGTTCTGGTGACGCTGACGGCGATGGTTTCGGAGTCGGAGTTGGAGTTGGAGTTGCCAAGCCAGTGCTGATGTTGACACGAACAATCTGCCCGGTTTTTACCAGCGTGCCTGAACTGGGCGATTGGTCACTGACCAAATTCGCTTCAAACCTGGTGCTCAAAGCTCGTCCGGTGATTTTCATTCTCAAACCGGCATCGTCCAGCGCATCCGTGGCTTCGGATTCTGACTTGCCCGTCACATCCGGCACATGAACCGAACGTCCGCGCAGCGAAATATACGTGACCAAAAAGGCGCAGATAAAAAAGACACCGGCGAGCATCACAACTCGC
>CAYLJQ010000525.1:0-5257 GCA_964383955.1 uncultured Heliomicrobium sp.
ATTTCCCAGATTCGCCGTTTGGTCGTTCACCAGAAAGAATGGATGACCGAAGAGGAATTCCTGGACGCCGTTTCGCTGGCGCAAAGCCTGCCCGGCGCAAATGCGGCGAACGCGACGGCGTATGTGGGATTGAAGTTAGGCGGAGTTCGCGGCGCGGCTGTCTCGTTGATCAGTTTCATCTTCCCGTCGTTTCTGATCATGATCGGGCTGACCATTGCACATAGTTATGTGTACAAATTCCCGGATGCGCAACGAATCTTTCAAGGCTTCAACGCCGCTGTTGTGGGGCTGATCGCCGCCACTGTCACCAAACTTGGCAAAACGGCGATGCAGCAGCAGTGGCATTTGGAACTGGGTGTCGCCGCCGGGTTTATGCTCATTTTCACTGCCACCACCATCGCTGAAGTCGTTTTGTTGGCGGGGATGGTCGGGATCTTCATTCAGTTTTATAAAACCCGCGCGCGCCAACAGATCAAGCAAAAACTTCGGAAAGAACATAAAACCAGCGCTCGTGAAGTCGTGCTGGAACAGCAGGCCCGGCAACACGCCGCTGATCTGTTCGAAAGCGATGACAAGCTGGCCGACGATTACAAAGTGGAAGTTTCGCTGCCTGCCAAACCTGCGGACGACGAAAAAGAAGAACGGCGTCCCAGCAAAGCCTTTCCAAAGCCGGAACCTGCCCCCGAACAACCCATTGAAGATCAAACGTTGGACACTGACCCGGCGATAAACCACGGTTCCGAAGACGGCCATCAATCTGTTCTTCCGATTGCCGGAAAAAAAGGCGTCACCGGCAAATTACGCAGTGTTTTCCCGCTGGCATTTTTGCCGTTTCTTCCAATGCTGTTCTTGCTGAACTGGTCTGCGGTATTGTCGGAACTGCTGACGATTTGGAAACTGGCAGTCATCTTTTTACGCGTCGGCACGGTCACGTTTGGTGGCGGATTCGTCATGATTCCGCAAATCGAAACAGACATCGTCGAAGTTCACAATTGGATGGATCATCAGGCGTTTGCCGATGGCATGGCGTTCGGCCAGATTACGCCAGGCCCTGTGCTGATTACGGCGACCTTTATCGGCTACAAAGTCGCTGGTCCACTGGGTGCGCTGACCACGACGATTGCAGCTTTCCTGCCGTCGTTTGTCATGACGGTGATTGCAGGCGCTTCGCTCAATCGCTTTCGGTCGAATTTTCTGATGCAGTCGTTTCTTGCAGGCGTCGCTCCGGCAGTGGTTGGAATGTTGGCCGCCGCCGGTGTCAGCCTGGCAAAATCCGGCTTAAATTCTCCGCTCAGTTACGGCGTGGCGACACTCGCGTTTTTGCTGATGCTGCGCGCAAGGCTGAATCCGGTGGTGATTATTTTTGGTTGCGGGTTGGTGCAATGGACCGTGGCGCGCGGGTTGGTTGGTTGATTTTAGGTAGGGCTGTCGCAAAGTGCTGGACTTGGCCACGTTCAATCTTCAGGAGGAAAACATCATGAGCAATTTACTGGTAATGGCATTTTCAGTTGCTTTATTGATTCAGCCCTTAGCGGTACTGGCAGTTCCGATCCAGAGCCAACAAGAACGTGGTACAAACAAAAAGATAACTGATCCTGAAGACGACGGCCTGTTGGTTGAAGTTGAGTTTTCCGGGAATCAAAATTTCTCTTCTGAAGAATTAATGGCAATCCTTGCCCCACCATCTCTATTTTTAGAGATGGTGGGGGTGAAGACACCAGGGATATTGGTTCTTCCTGAAGGAATTGAGAACCTCCAAGAACATCTGGAGCGGCTACGATTTTCTCTGGGTAAGAAGGGGTATCTTCAGGCAAAAATCGGTAAGCCCAAGGTTGAAGACCTGAAGGACGGAGTTGTCAAAGTCTTGGTGCCGATTGAAGAAGGTGCTTGCTATAGAATCGGACAAATCACAGTTACTGGGGCGAGGACGTTATCTTCTGCCGAGATTGTCGAAATTTCAGGGCTCCGGTACGGGGAGCCAATTAACGCTGAAGCCATTCAAGAGAAAATTTTCAAAGACATAAAAGACCAATACTCTAATAGAGGATTTATTCAGGCATCGGTTGATTTCGTTCCTGAGCTCAAGCTGTCATATCCAACAGCGCTTGAAGGGTTGGTTGATGTCACTATCGAAATAGACGAAGGCCAATTATTCACAATCGAAACCATTGAGTTTTTAGGGCTGACGAAAACCGATGAGAAGATATTGCGCGATCTTTTACTGATTCGTGAAGGCCATACATATAGTCAGCATGGGCTTAATGAAACGTTGAGGCGACTCAATCAGGCGGGAATATTGGAAGAGATAAAAGAAAAAGATGTCATCGCTAGAACGTCTGATCGCGGGGCACAGATCAGTCTTGTGTTCCAGGTCAAAGAATTGTCTTCACAAAGGTAAAGCTACTTGGGGGTGACTTGGGTTTATCCGTTGAACAGCTTGCTTCGTACGAACGTGATGGTTTTCTGGTCGTTGATAACTTTGCCACGCTGGCAGAGTGTGAACAGCTAAAACAACGCGCTGAAGAATTGGTTGCCGAATTTGATCCGCAAGGCGTCATTTCGATCTTCACCACCAAAGAACAAACGCGCGCCAGCGATGATTACTTTCTGGAATCGGGCGACAAGGTGCGGTTCTTTTTTGAAGAAGATGCGTTTGCACCGGACGGCAGTTTGCGCCAGGGCAAGGAACGTTCAATCAATAAAATCGGCCATGCGCTGCACGACCTGGAACCGGCGTTTGATCAATTTTCGCGGAAACCGGAACTGGCAGCGGTAGCTGAACAAATTGGACTGCACCAGCCGCTGTTGATGCAATCCATGTACATTTTCAAACAGCCCAACATCGGCGGCGAAGTCACTTGCCATCAGGACGCAACGTTTTTGTACACCGAACCGATGACCGTCACCGGGTTCTGGTTCGCGCTGGAAGATGCGACGCTGGAAAACGGTTGTCTGTGGGCGATTCCCGGCGGACACAAGCTAGGACTGAAGAAACGATTTTCCCGTGCTGAAACTGGCGGGACGAAGTTTGACGTGCTGGACGAATCTTCCTGGCCGGATGAGTCGCTGGTTCCTTTGGAAGTCAAAGCCGGGACGCTGGTTTTGTTGCATGGATTGTTGCCGCATATGAGTTATGCCAATCGTTCACCGAAATCGCGTCACGCGTATGCAGTACACGTGGTTGACGGAACAGCGGAATACCCTGCGGAAAATTGGCTTCGGCGAGAAATGCCGCCTAGAGGTTTTTAGGAATGGATCGAAATTAACTCTTCCATTTCGCCGCAGAGGCGCTGAGAACACAGAGGAAGCGCGGAGGAACTGAGAAGAACTCTGCGTAACCTCTGCGGAACTCTGCGCCTCTGCGGTGAGAAAAACAGTTTGGCCGTTTTATTTTCGAGTCACTCCTTAGCAATGAGCTTGAATGGAACTTAAACTCAAAACTTGCTCAATTCGTCCGTGGCGACGAGGCGACGAAAACTCGCTGACAGCAAACGCCAACAATTACAAAATCTGGCGCAATGTGCGCGACAAATTTCCGCGTCCTTACACCCTGGACAACGCGCGCGATTGGGTCGGGCTGGCAGGACAGGAATCTCCGCCAACCAATTTTGCGATTGTTGTTGATGGCAATGCTGTCGGAGGAATTGGCCTGGTGTTTCGCGACGACATCAACAGTTGCCGGGCCGAAATTGGTTATTGGCTGGGCGAAGCTTACTGGGGGCGCGGCATTGTTACGGAAGCCGTGCGCGCCCTGACGGTTTGGGCATTTGATACGTTCGATCTGGCCAGCATTTACGCTGGCGTGCTGGAATGGAATCCGGCTTCAATGCGCGTGCTGGAAAAAGCCGGATACACGTTTGAAGCAAGGCTTAGAAAAGCGATGGTCAAAGAAGGCATTGTGATGGACGAATTCATTTACGCTGTCCTTCGCGAGGACGTGGAATGAGTGACCTGGGACGACATTATCTGGAAAATGTGATTGCCGAATTCCGGTTGCTGAAAAAACAGGGCGAACGCGCAATGGAACAGCTTGCCGACGAAGAGTTTTTCGTCACGCTTGATCCCGAAAGCAACAGCGTTGCCGTCATCGTCAAACATCTGGCGGGCAACATGCGTTCGCGCTGGGTGGATTTTTTGACCAGCGATGGCGAAAAGCCTGACCGCTTTCGAGACCAGGAATTTCTTCTGGATGCCCACACGTCGCGCGAACAGGTGATGAACTGGTGGGAACAAGGCTGGCAGCATGTGTTCACCGCGCTGGAACCGTTGCAGCCCGAAGACGCCATGCGAACGATCATCATTCGCGCAGAACCACATACCGTGGTTCAGGCCGTCAACCGGCAGTTGACGCATTACGCCACGCATATCGGCCAAATCGTGTTTCTGGCAAAACATTTGAAATCCGCAAAATGGAACACACTGAGCGTGCCGCGCGGCCAATCCGAACAATTCAATCAGGAACACTTTGACCGATTAAAGGCGAAAGCCGATCAGCAGCAACCGCTGTCTCGATACTGAATCCAATCCATAAACAGGAGCACCACATTTCATGAGCGAACTCGTTACGCTAACTCGTGATGGCGACATTGCCGTCATTACTGTCAACAACCCGCCCGTCAATGCGCTAAGTCCTGGCGTGCCCGAAGGCATCGCCGAAGCCATTGCCCAGGTCGCCAGCGATGATGCCCTCAAAGGCGCGGTGATGATCGGCGCAGGGCAGACCTTCATCGCCGGAGCCGACATCAAGGAATTCGGCAAAATCACTTCCGGCCAGCGCAAAGAAGGCATTAACTTTCTGGATGTCATCAAGTCCATCGAAGATTGCCCGAAGCCCACCGTTGCCGCCATTCACGGCACGGCGTTCGGCGGTGGCCTGGAAGTCGCGATGGGGTTTCATTACCGCGTCGCCGTCGCTTCCGCGCAAGTTGGTCAGCCCGAAGTCAAACTCGGCATCATTCCCGGCGCCGCCGGAACGCAGCGGTTGCCGCGTTTGGCTGGCGTCGCCAAAGCTGTGCAGATGTGCGCCGACGGCAATCCGATTTCGGCGAAAGATGCTTTGGCGGCTGGAATCGTTGATCGCATTGTTGACGGTGATTTGCTGCAAGGCGCGATTGCCTTCCTGAAAGAAAAGATTGCCAGCGGCGAACAACCCCCGAAAACCCGCGAGCGCAACGAAAAGCTCGGCGACGAAGCCTCGAACGCGCCGATTTTTGAAGCTGCGCGCGCCCAAGCCAAAAAAGCTGCGCGCGGATTGCTG
>CAYLJQ010000526.1:0-5218 GCA_964383955.1 uncultured Heliomicrobium sp.
TTCGACGACCCGCGCAACAGGTTGCGGAGACTCTTGAATAACCCTTTCCCGCCCCCCTGGTTTTGGTGTTGGTTTTGTCGTGGGTTGTGTTAAATGATCCTCCGAATCGCTGCCATCGGACAACGGATCCAGATTCGGTTCCATGTCTCCTGGCAACAGCCCGCCATCGCGTTCAGCAATGCGAGCCAATTCTGCAGCGTGTTTGCGCGCGCGGTCGGCCTGAATCGGCCGCAATTCATCCGGCACCGAAGGAACCGACGGAAATTTGCTCTTCTGTTTGTCCTTCAGGTAATCGCGCATGAAATCGATCCAGAATGGCAAAGCCGCTGTGCCGCCCGCTTCGCCTCTGCCAAGCGGTTTCTTGCGGTCGCTGAAGCCGATCCAGACTCCGCACGTCACTTCCGGCGTGTAGCCAATGATCCAGGCGTCGGTAAAATCATTCACGGTTCCGGTTTTGCCGCCAATCGGCCACCCCAGCGAACTTGCCGCTCCCGCCGTTCCAAACTGCACCACGCCGCGCATTAGTTCCACCATCTGGGCGGCGACATAATCATTCAACACTTTGTATTGTTTGGGTTCGGCCTGATCCAGCACGTTGCCGTCGCGGTCAACAACTTTGCGAATGCGAGTCGGTTCGACCAGCACGCCTGCGTTCGGGAAAGCTCCATACGCCGAAACCATATTCAGCAGCGGTTCTTCCGTCGCCCCCAAAGCCGAAGGCAAATACGGAGCCATCGGTTTAGGCAGCTTCATACGCTTAACCAGATCAGCCGCATTGCGCACCCCAATTTCGTCCAATATGCGCACCGCAGGAATGTTGCGCGACAGGGCAAAGGCCTTGCGAATCGGCATCGCTCCCAAGAAGGTATCGTCGTAATTGTGCGGTTCATAGTTGCCCTTGCTGAAGGGCGAATCATCCACAATATCGTCCGGCTTCAATCCCTGCTCCAAAGCAGCGGCATAAATAAAGGGTTTGAATGCGGAACCGGTCTGCCGTTCCGCCTGTGTGGCGTGATTGAATTTGCTGGTGGCGAAATTGTACCCGCCCACCATCGCCTTAACTTCGCCGGTTTTCTGCTCAATCATCAGCAATGCCGCCTGCACATCCGGCTCCGGATCCAGCTTGACTGTCAATCTGTGCGTATTGCGATCAACGGCTTCAATTTTGAATTGCGCCAGGTCACCGCGCTTGAAAAGTTTTGACGGTGGACGGCCAAGCGCCTCTGTATCGGCAGCAGTAATCGTGGCCGAATAAGCGCCAAACGAAACTTTGGTTCCCTTGTCGCTGACTTCTTTGATCAGACCGGTAATCAAATCACCGACTCCTGGCACAGCAATCCACAATGGATTTTCGTAAGTGTCAGGGTCTGCATTCTGTTTTTCAATGATGTTGTCGAACTTCACCCGCCAGCCATGACGCTTTTCATATTGGCGGGCGCCTTTGCGAACTGCTTCAGTCGCCAGATTTTGCGCGTTCGCGTCCAGCGTCGTGTATACCTGCAACCCGGCGCGATACACATCCATTGCGTCCTGCGCATGTTTTTCGACCAGAATCTTTTGCAGTTCCTGGCGGACTTCTTCGACAAAGTATGCGTACGGCGAATAATCGTTTTTGCCGCGCTGGTCGTCCAGGTTCAACCCAATAGGTTTGTCTTTGGCGACATCGGCTTCATCCTGAGAAATGTAGCTGGCATCGGCCATTGCTTGCAGCACCAGATTGCGACGGTCTTTGGCCGCCTTCTGCCGATTCACCGGAGAAAACTGCGTGTGGCTTTTCGGAAGCGAAGCCAGCATCGCGTACTGTTCCAGGCTGAGTTCGTTCAGATGTTTGCTGAAATAATAATTGGCCGCTGCCTCAAACCCGTAAGCGCCACCACCCAGGAAGACCTGGTTGCAGTACATCGTCATGATCTGCTCTTTGGTGTAAACGCGCTCAATTTGCAGGGCGTAAATGATTTCGTACAGCTTTCGAATTGTGGATCGTTCACGAGTCAGGAACAGACCTCGCGCAAGTTGCTGTGTCAGGGTTGAAGTGCCCTGAACGCGTCGTTGGCGCATGACGCTTTGCAGGACAGCGCCGGTCAGTCGCACCGGGTCAATGCCGATATGATCATAAAAGCGCGCATCTTCGATGGCCATCAGCGCCTTTTTCATTTCCTCCGGAATTTCTTTGTATTCCAGCGGAATGCGGCGCTCCAGCGACAGTTCGCCGATGACGGTGACGCCATCGTCAGCAAAAACCTTTGTGACTTCGGGAGGGCGATAATCCGCCAGGCTATCCACATCATCGGCAAAGCTGCTGATGCTGGTCTGGCAGGCGAATGCAGCCCCGGTCATTAAACCGGCAAGCACCGTGAGAACCACCACGGACCGAAAGCTGGTCGAACGCAAGAAATCTTCGACACGAAACCTAAGGTCTATCAGCCAATCTTGCCAATTGCTTTCGGATGGACGACGCGAGCCATTGGGCTCATCATCAGGGGACTGGAAATAGTCTTTATCTGACATAGCGCCGGGATTATACCAGCCCCAGGCGGTTCTGACTCAAGCTCCGGAGCAGAGTTTTACAATTCAAAAAATTAACTCCGACGGTCACCAATCCGCTTGACCGCAAGAAAAGCCAGCCCCAACGGCGACAATTTTGTTCTTTATTTTCATTAGCTTGCACCACGTTCGCGCAAAAAAGCCGCCATTTCTTTCTAATTACGCGAAACTGAATAGACTTTGCCAAGTTTGCGCCACGCTGCGGCTTCTTTTACCATTCCGAATCGAATCACGTTCACTTCAAAATCACATCACGAAAAAGGAAGAACCCCGATGAAAATTTTTGTCCGATCCCTTATGGCTTTGATTTTTGGTTTGTCGCTGTCGCTGGCGGCAAGCGCCCAAACCGCTGGTTCAACGACCAAAGCCAAACCGTCCGATGACACAACGGCAATTCGCGCCGTGCTGGACGCCCAAGTCGCTGCCTGGAACGCGGGCAAGCTGGAAGAGTTTATGGTCGGTTATTGGCGCTCGCCGAAGCTGACGTTCTTTTCAGGCGGACGCAAACTGGAAAGCTGGGACGCGACGCTGGAACGGTATCGCAAAAACTATCAGTCCGAAGGCAAGGAAATGGGCAAGCTGCAATTTCTGGACTTGGACATTCAAACTTTCGGAAGCGGCGCGGTCGTTCGTGGACGCTTTGAACTGACAATGTCCGACGGCAAAAAGCCGACCGGGCTGTTCACCCTGGTTTTCCGCAAAGTCAACAAGGACTGGAAAATCATTCACGACCACACATCTACCAACTAACATAGGTCAGCAATGAAACCACAGATAAACACAGATAAATCACTTCTAAATCACTTCGCATTCATCCAATCTGTGTTCATCCATGTGCATCCGTGTTGATCTGTGGCCTATTTTCGTGGGTCCGAATATGAGAGGTAAAACCTAATGCGCTCAATACGCTTTTTCGCAAATCTGACAATCATCGTTTTTGCGGTTGCTGTGCTGGCTATCACGACACCGACGGCGGATTACGCCCAAGACCCAAGCTTCCGGCTGATGAACGTCGAACGGCGGCTGGATCAATTGCAGATACGAATTGATTACGTCGAACGCGCGCAGCAAGCGCAGTCGCTGAATACGACTGCCGCCAACGCGACTCCGCCACTGGTGATGGAACTACAGCGCCAACAACTCAGTATGGCGGAGCAGTTGGTATTGATGCAGAGACAAATGCTGGAACTGCAAAAGACAATAGATCGCCTCTCAGACAAAAGCGGCCCGCAGGAAAAGAAAACTGAAGAAAAACCAAAACCCAAATCCGCCACGGGCAAACCATAATCAACCGTCAATAGACCAGATTTATACGCCTCAGTAACTGCTCCACGGCTTCGCGGAATTCGCCTGCTTTTGGCAGCAGGCTAACTACCAGAAAAGCTTCGCGCGGAAAGTCAAAAAAGTATCCCGGATGCACCAGCACATTGTCCTCAGCCAGCAACTGCAAGACCAGTTCTTCTTCTGAAACGTGGCGCGGAATTTCCAGCGTCGCGTACCAGCCGCCTTCAGTCTTTAGCAAGCGTACTGGGGAGTTCTTCACCTTCGCTGCCAACCAGTCGTGATTGCTTTGAACGCGATCCAGAATTTGTCGCTGCAATTCGGCGCGAAGCTTGAACCAGTGCGGCGCAGCATGTTGAACCGGCGCGCCAACCGACAAAAACGTGTCGGCGATTAAATCCAATCGTTCCATCGCTTCATCACGCCAAACCGCAGGGCCATTTGTCACAATCCAGCCGAGTTTCATCTGCGGCAGTGCGAGAATCTTGGAAAACCCGCTCATTACAAATGTCAGCACATCAGAATTTCCCACCAGCGAAGCCGCTTGAGTTTCGTCTTCTCCAAATGCGTAATCGCTGAACACTTCGTCAACGATCAGCGCCAGGCCGTATTGCGCGCAAAGTTCATTTAGCCGTCTTAGTTCGTCCCGCTTGATGAAAGAACCTGTCGGATTGTTTGGGTTCACTAAAATGATAGCACGTGTCGTGGAAATGATAGCCCGTTCAATTGAATCAAAATCAATCTTCCAGCCCGACGGCAAATACTCCAGTTCATAAGGGCGCAACTCAACGCCTTCCAACGAAGCCAGAAAATCGAACAACGGATAGCTGGGCTGCGGAACCAATACGTTGTCGCCGTGGTTTGCCAGCAGCTTGAACAGAAAGGAATAGGCTTCGCTGGTGCTGGCTGTCAGGTGAATGTGATCGGATGAGACGATAAAACCGCGCTCGGCGTAATAGGTTGCGACAGCTTCACGCGCGATGAGCAAGCCTTTTGGCTGAGGTTCGTAAAGCAAAGCTTGGGCTTGCGCCAACGCTGACAAAATTTCTTCTGCCGGAAACTCAAACCCGGCTCGCGTCGGATTCGATTCCGTCAGATCGAAAATGCGCACGCCTGAAGCTCGCTTTTCCGCAATCAACCGCGACAAACGATTGGTTTCCAAATTCCATTTGAACCGGTTCGAAAACACATCACCTCCATAGAGCCATCCTTAATTCCAGAAACACGAAAGGCCAGGATGGTAAGTCCTGGCCTTTCAAAATGTCTAATCGCAAGCTGAATTAACAGCTAGGCGGGAAGACGGGAATGATGTAGCTCATCTGGTTGTTCAGCGTCAGGTGATGCAGGTTGTGTCCTTGGTTGAAGGCTCCTGCACTGCTGGCCGCGTTCGGGT
>CAYLJQ010000527.1:0-5202 GCA_964383955.1 uncultured Heliomicrobium sp.
TATAGAACAGAAAGCGGTCAAGCTGGGCTTCTGGCAGCTGATAGGTGCCTTCGTATTCAATGGGATTTTCCGTGGCCAGCACCAGAAACAGCGGCGACAGCAAATGAGTTTCGCCGTCAATCGTTACCTGGCGTTCTTCCATCGCTTCCAGCAGCGCGGCCTGTGTTTTCGGCGGAGTCCGATTGATTTCATCGCCGAGCAAAATGTCCGTAAACACCGGGCCGTGGCGCAAACTGAATTGCGATGTCGCCACGTTAAACACATTCGTGCCCGTAATATCCGAAGGCATCAGGTCGGGCGTGAACTGAATGCGGTTGAACCCGACGCCCAGAATTCGCGCCAGCGTTTTGACCATCAGGGTTTTGGCGGTTCCCGGCACGCCTTCCAGCAACGCGTGCCCTTCGGCCAGCAGACAGATCAGAATTTGGTCAATGATTGCGTCCTGGCCAACGATGACTTTGTGGATTTCGCTGCGAATGTGTTCGGCGACCTGGCTGACGTAATTTGCCATGCGTGATGGGCTGAACTCCTGTGATTAGATTTGAACTCCTGTTTCGAGCCGCAACTATACTCAAAGACTCAGATACCGACAATCGCTTCTGGGTACCAGGCATCCCGCCTGCAAACGCGAGCGTAGCGAGACTACAGGTTCGATTGCAGGCTCACTTCATTCGCGTTTGCAGGCAAGGATGCCTGCGCACCCAGGTTTGTGATATTTTTATGACATGCCAAATCTGATTATCGGGTCACGCGGCAGCAAGCTGGCGCTGTGGCAATCCAACTGGATCAAACAGGAACTCGAACGTCTGCATCCGGGCTTGGTGGTCGAAATCGAGATCATCAAAACCACGGGCGACAAAATGCAGGAAGTGTCGCTGGCTGGCTTGGCCGGAGCGGGCAAGGGCGTATTCACCAAAGAAATCGAAGAAGCGTTGCTGAATCGCAGCGTGGACCTGGCGGTTCACAGTTTGAAGGATTTGCCGACGGTGTTGCCGGACGGATTGCACATCGCCGCCATCACCGAACGCGTGGACGTGCGCGATGCGTTGATTTGCTCTGCGGCGTTGCACGGAACCGTCAAAGCGATTCGGGATTTGCCCAAGGGCGCGCGCATCGGCACCAGCAGTTTGCGCCGCCGAGCGCAATTGCTGCATCAGCGGCCTGACCTGCAAATTTCGGAATTGCGCGGCAATGTGGACACGCGGTTGCGCAAGCTGGACGAAGGCCAATACGACGCGATCATTCTGGCTTCGGCTGGATTGATCCGGCTGGGATTTGCCGACCGCATTTCGGCGCGCATTCATCCGGCGGAAATGTTAAGCGCTGTCAGCCAGGGCGCGCTAGGCATTGAATCACGCGTCAATGACGACCGGACAAATTTACTACTGGAATCGCTGAATCATTGGCCTACGCGATATGCCGCCGAAGCCGAACGCGCCGTGTTGCGCGAACTCGGCGGAGGGTGCGCCGTGCCAATTGCCGCGCTGGGCATCGTCAATGCAAGTAACCAGTTACAGTTGGAAGCGTTGGTTGCCGATGTGGAAGGGAAGCAGATGATCCGGCTTCACGCGGAAGGTTCCGCGCATCAAGCCGAAGCAATCGGAGCGCAATTGGCCGAAGCGCTGGTGCAAGCAGGGGCGCGGGATTTGTTGCGGGGCGAAGGCCACAAAGCCGCTCCCATGAACACTCCGCCGATTCAAACGTCCACGTCCGTAAAACAAATTGAGACTGGCGCGCAGGCGACAGCCGTTACGGCCCCAGAAGAGAATCAGGTCGCTACCGCTCCCCGTTCCGTGCCTGATGTGGAACATCCGCTGGCTGGGCGCAAAGTGATTGTCACGCGTTCGCCGAAACAAAGCGGTGAGATGGTGCGGTTTCTGGAAAAGCTTGGGGCAGAAGTCATTGTTTGCCCGACCATTGAAATCAAAGCTCCTGCAAGCTGGGAGCAGATGGACAGCGCATTGGCCAAGCTGAGCTGGTTCGATTGGCTGGCGTTCACCAGTTCGAACGGCGTCGAATACTTTTTGCGACGACTGGACGAAACCGGCCACGGGCGCGCGGAGCTGATGGCGCATAAAGTTTGCGCGGTGGGTCGCAAGACGGCGGAAACGCTGACCGCTGCAAATATCCCTGTGGACGTGATGCCCGAACGCTTCACGGCGGAAGCGATGGTCGAAGATTTCATCAAACGATATGGCGTCGGCCAGCGGCTGCGTGGGTCAAAAATGCTGCTGCCCGCGTCGAAAATCACGCTGGATGTCATTCGCCCTGCGATGGAAAAAATTGGCGTGTACGTTGAAGTTGTCGAAGCCTACCAAACCGTTTTGCCCGCTTCGTCTGGCAGGGAAGTGATGGCGTTGATTGGTGAAGCCAAAGCCGATTACATCATCTTCACCAGTCCTTCGACGGTGGCGAATCTGGCGGCGATTCTGGAAACGGATCATCTGACGCCGCATCTGGCCAATACTCGTGTTGCCTGCATTGGCCCAAGGACTGCTGAAGCCGCCGAATTGCACGGCCTGGAAGTTCACATTCAACCCAAAGAGCATACCGCCGAAGCTGTTGTCAGAGCCTTGGCGCTGGACAGTTTGAAATTGCGCGAATCGGAAGTTGGCTAAAACATAAACCGGCAGAAAATAGGGGCAGAAGAAAACAAACATTTTGTCTTCTTCTGCCCCTATTTTCTGCCAGCGAATCGGTTCTATTTCGCCGCTGATGCTTTGCGCGGAATCTTTTCTTCCCGCGTCGAAGCGTTGTACAGAAACGCCGCCATGATTGTGGCAGCCTGTTTCATGTCATCAGCTTGAATGCGGTCGAACGTGTCCATGTTGGAATGGTGCGTGCGCGAATCGTATTCGACAGGGTCCTGAATAAACTGAAAACCCGGCAAGCCGATTCCGTCAAACGACAAATGGTCGGTTCCGCCCGTGTTGGAAATGCTCAGCGTCGTAGCGCCCAGATCACGAAACGGTGCCAGCCAGTCGCGAAAGATCGGGCGGACGGCTTCGTTGCCTTGCAAATACACGCCGCGGATTTTGCCTGTGCCGTTGTCCAGATTGAAATACACCGAAAACTTGTCGTATTCGGGTTTCGTGTTGATCTTTCCAGCGCCTGCGCCGCCCATCATCGCGGCCATTTCGGCTTCGGGCGTGTTGGCGCCAGCAGCCGAACCAAGATGATCTTTGACGTACGCGCGCGAACCAAACAGTCCTTGCTCTTCGCCGCTCCACAATCCAACGCGGATCGTGCGGCGAGGTTGCAGGTTCAACGCTTTCAAAATGCGAACGGCTTCCATGGCCACAGCACAACCGGCTCCATTGTCTGTCGCGCCCGTGCCGCTGTGCCACGAATCAATGTGCGCGCCAACCATCACGATTTCGTCTTTCTTATCGGTGCCGGGAATTTCGGCAATGGTGTTGTACGCCATCAAATCTTGATCGTGAAATTGCACATCCAGGTTGATGCGCATTTGAACCTTTTCTCCGGCCTGAAGCATTCGAATGATTCGGTTGTGCGATTCGATTGCGGTTGTGAGCTGCGGCAAAGTCTTTGGCGCATCCTTGTCGTAAGCATTTACTTTCGACATAAACAGCGCCATGACAGCCTGCATCGGTTGCAGATCAGCTTTGATTTCTTTGGGGACGTCCGCCGCTTCCATAAAAATCGTTCCGCCTGTGCCGGAACGCGAAGGCGACAGAACCAACGCGGCTTCTTCTTTGACCAGAAAATTCAGCTTCTTGGCATCCAGCAATGCCGCGTTGATGAATTCCATCATGCGCGGATTGTTCATCTGGGCCGCAGGGCTTCCCTGGCGGTCTTTTGCCGGGTCCTGCGCGTCGGCCAGGCGCAGCAAATCTTTTTCCGTCAGTCGAACGCCGGGAGCGTCCATCATCGCTTTGACTTCGCGGATGGGCGCAGTGATGACGATTTTGCCTTTCAGCGTGCCTTTGTATTTTTCCAGTTCCTTTTCGTCTTTGGCTTCCAGATAAACGACATCACCGGTAACAACGCCATTTGTGCCGGGCGACCAGGCTTTCGGGTAGGCAATGAGCGGGAAAGATTGCGGTGCGCTGACTTCGGCAGAAAACGATTTCAGCGACCAGCCGCGACCGAATGGTCCCCAAGCCTCCAAATGCGCGTTTTCCAAACCCCAGGATTTCATCTGATCGCGCGTCCATTCATTCGCGCGTTTCAATCCGGGCGAAGCCGTCAGGCGCGGGCCAATCACATCCGTCAAATAACTGAGCGTTTTCATTACTTGTGATCGGTTCAGGCCTTCGTCTTTGATTTTGGCGATGGGGTCGTTGGCATCTTTTGCTGGCTGCGCCTGTTGCGCGCCGACTGACCAGCCAGAAATTGCCAGCCCGACAAATAGCACAAGAGCGACAACTTGTTTCTTCATAGATTTAATCTCCAGTTTTTGTTTGCTGAATGCGGTTGAAGAGATTCACTACGCTTTTCGATTGCCAAGGTTTTAGAAAAAGATTTGATCCCCGATTTTCGTTGAGTCATCGCGGTAACTGTCGAGTCATCGTCGTAGTCACAGGCATCGGGGTTTCGCCTGCGTCATAGGACGAACTTTTGCCGTCATAAATCAGAGTTGTATATTCGCCCGCAAGTTTCAGCGTCGTTCCTTCCCACGAACCGCGCAGTTGTTGCATCAACGGTTGTTTGTTGGTTGATGGCTGCCTGTTTGTAGCGCGGAAGTTGATCAGAACTTTTGAGCCGCTGCGGTTCGAATTTCCAATGATTTCGTAATGAATCATGGTGCCGCTTTCATCCGGCATGGAGGCCGTGCCGGTGAAAGTTCCGCCACGGCCATATTTGCCGCGGGTCAGTCTGCGATGGGAAACCAACGGGTCGCGCCGGATTTCCAGAACCATTTCCCGGCTACTGCGCCCTTCAAAGTTCAGCTTTCCCAGCCAGCGGCCAGTTAATGTAGGTTCGCCGCGCAAAGAATGTGCCCACGGATTCGTGGCGACATCCGCCATGTAACGAAAGCCTTCCGGGTAAACGGCTGCGGCCAAAAACAAAACAATTGCTGCTACAAAAATGATTTTTTTGAGAAATGTCATGGCTTCAAGATTGACCCGCGCAATTTTTTGTCGCCACCAAACTCAGAATTTCATCCACCACTTCGTTGATGGAAAGGATAGAAGAATCCACATACGTTGCACCTTCGGCTTGAATCAAAGGCGAATC
>CAYLJQ010000528.1:0-5199 GCA_964383955.1 uncultured Heliomicrobium sp.
GGGTAAATTCCTGTGTGCAGACAGCCGCGTTCGCATCGTCACCAGCATGCGAATTTATTGGGATCAGATTTTGGTGGACGCTTCTGACGGAAGCGCGCCGATGAAAATCACCACGCTTGATCCGATTGCCGCCAACTTGCGCTGGCGCGGGTTTCCGCGTGAATACTCGCCCGACGGACGCAAGCCGCTGATTTACGATTATCGGCAGATTGAACCGTTCGCTCCGTGGAAAGCGCATTTGGGCAATTACACGCGCTTTGGCGATGTGCGTGAATTGCTGACGGCGGCGGATGATATGTACGTGGTCACGCGCAACGGCGACGAAATCCAATTGGATTTTGATGCGCGGCGATTGCCGGCTTTGCCAACGGGTTGGAAGCGCACGTATCTGGTTTTCGCTGACGGTTTTGGCAAAGACATGGACCTGAATTCTGCGCGGCCTGAAACGATTGGAGAACTTCCTTACCACAGAATGAAAAGCTATCCATATTCGCCGGACGACGCTTATCCGAATGACAAACGCCACCGCGATTATCTGGAACGCTACAACACGCGCACTGTCGGCAATCAAACCCAGGCGGCTTGGCGTGGGGTGAAATAATGAGGGGACGGAGTGACGGAGTGACGGAGGGACGGAGGGACGGAGAGATAGCGGGCTGGAGAGTTCACTTCCAACATCTATCTGTCTTTTTCCTATTTTTCCTCTTTGCTGATCCGTTGTCTCTCAATCCCTCAATCCCTCAATCTTCCAATCCCTCAATCTGCTTCCCATCGCGTTCCATCTCGACTGATCGTTGGCGCGGCGAATACTTCAACAACACAGACCTTGGCGGATCGCCTGTCATGATTCGCGACGACAGCCAGCCCAGCAGTCTTTTTCTGGATTTTGACTGGCAGCTTGCTTCGCCCAGCAAAGATTGCGGCGTCAATCTTGACAACTTTTCCGTTCGATGGGTTCGCAATGTCGCTTTGAGCAGCGGCGCGTATCGCTTCACGGTGACGGCGGATGACGGGGTGCGTCTGTCGATTGACGGGCAGGAGCGGTTGAATCGTTGGAGCGACCAACCGTTGACGACGCATACCGTGGACATTCAGCTTGCAGCAGGGAACCACAGGATTGTGCTGGAATATTACGAACGCTGGGGCAGCGCAGCGGTCAAACTGAACTGGCAACCGCATCCGTGTTTTGCTGCTGTGTCGACAGACCACTGGCGCGGAGAGTATTTCAATAACGACGCGTGGGCTGGTCAGCCCGCGATGGTGCGCGATGACGGCGATGGAGCTATTTCGTTCGATTGGCGCGGGCAAAGCCCTGAATCGGCTTGTGGAGTTTTGACGAGCGGATTTTCTGCCCGCTGGTCGCGGCGAGTTCCGTTTGGCAGTGGAGCGTATCGCTTTGAAGTTAGCGCCAGTACAGGTGCGCGCGTCTATGTTGATGGCAAGCTGCTTTTCGATAAATGGAACGGCGAAGCCAACGGCAGCTTCAATCTTCAGCTTGGCGCAGGCAATCATCAGATGATGTTTGAATATCGCGGCGCGGCAAATGCGCCGGTCAGTTTGCGCTGGAAGCCGTTGCCGTGTGTTGCCGAAATTGCCGAAGACCATTGGCGCGGCGAGTATTTCAACAGCGACAACCTCAGCGGCGACCCCACGATGGTGCGCGATGACGGCGATGGGCAGATTGATTTCAACTGGCTGGATGGCAGTCCGGCGGAATCGTGCGGCGTGCGGCGCGATGGATTTTCCGTTCGCTTGACGCGCACGACCGTGTTCAATGCAGGGCTATATCGTTTCGTAATTGGAGCCAACGACGGTGTCAGATTTTATGTGGACGGCCAGTTGAAACTGGACGAATGGCGTGAACAATCCGCCAGCTTCATTGCCGAAATCGAACTGGCTGCCGGTCGCCACGAGTTGAAACTGGAATACGTGGATTTCGGCGGCAGAGCATCGGTCAAACTGACCTGGCGGCCTCCGCCGTGCGTGACGGCTGTTCCGGCGGAACATTGGCGCGGCGAGTATTTCAGCAATCCCGAACTTCGCGGCAAAGCCCAATTTGTGCGCGATGAAGGCGATGGGCAATTGAATTTCGATTGGGGATTAAGCGGGCCCAACAGCCTGTGCGCCATCGGCGTGGACAATTTTTCGGCTCGATGGTCGCGTGTGATGGCGTTTGGCGAAGGAATGTTTCAGTTCACCCTGACTGCCGATGACGGAGTTCGCGTGTTCATTGACGGCCAGTTAAAGCTTGATCGCTGGCGCGAACAGATGGCAACGGAAACCTTCGACGTTTGGCTGACGGCAGGCAATCACCGCATCACGATTGAATACTTTGAACATTGGGGCAGCGCGGCTTTGAAATTCGCCTGGCAGCGGCATCCGTGTTTTGCGGCGGTTGAACCGGATCGCTGGCGTGGCGAGTATTTCAACAACCCCGACTTGAGCAGCCAGCCCGTGATGATTCGCGATGATGGCGACGGGTTTTTGAATTTCGACTGGAACTTCAAAAATCCCGGCGATGCCTGCGGCGTTATTGCCGACGGGTTTTCTGTGCGCTGGACCCGGCGATTGATTTTGCCGGACGGCGTGTATCGCTTCACCGTGACAGCGGATGATGGTGTGCGATTGCTTGTTGACGGCAAGCGCGTGCTGGACGAATGGCGAGATCAGCCGCCAGCCAGTTTCACTAGCGAAGTCTTTCTGCCTGAAGGCAGCCATCGCATCACGCTTGAATTTTACGACCGAGCAGGCGGCGCAACTGCCAAGCTGGAGTGGCTGAAACTGGTACGGAACCGGGAGCGGTAGCGACCGGGTTGGCGAAAGTTAGTACGGAACCGGGATCGCCAGCATCCGGCTTGGGTTCAAGCGCGCTTTCTCTGTACGGCAATGCGGACTTGTACTACATTGGCCTCGCTTGATTGGCGAGGCCTTTTTATTGTCGGTCAACAATGCCTTCTTCAACCAATCCCGGATAATTCGACCGATGAGCGACGAAATCAGAATCTTTATCAGCTATGCCCGCGAAGACCAGGCCCGCGTGCGGGAACTTTATGACCACTTGGTTGACGCCGGGTACCATCCCTGGCTTGACCGTGAACACATTCGCCCCGGACAACAATGGGAACCGATTATCAAACGGGCGCTCAAACAATCGCATTTTGCGTTGGTTTGCCTGTCAGCCACCTCGATCAACAAGCGCGGCTTTTTGCAGAAAGAGATCAAACAGGCGCTGGAACAAGCGTTGGAGAAATTCGAAGATGATGTTTGGCTGATTCCTGCGCGGTTGGATGATTGCGACGTGCCGGAAGCGTTGGCACACATTCAATGGGTGGATTTGTTCGATGATGACGGATTGCAGCAATTGCTGGCGGCGATGGAATATCAGTTGAGGAAGGAAAAGGTCACGCCGCCTTCTGCAAAGCCAGTTTCCATTCAAGCGCCCATCAAGCCGTCAGAGCTGAAACACGAAATCCCGCAACCTCTGCCCGAATCTAAACGGGATCAAGAACAGCCTTTCTCTGCACCGGCAGACATGTCGGAGCCGAAACAAACCCCGGCGCAATCCGCACAGGATACGAAGCCAAAACAGGAAAATCCCTATTCGCCAATCAATCAGACGGAACCGAAAACCAAAGTTGTTAATCCGTTCACGCGACCCTCTCAGACTCCATCCCGTTCACTTTTCACCAAAACTCGCGTTGGGCTTCTGGCCGGGGCGCTAGCTTTGATGGCATTGTTGGGAAATGCCATCTGGTCTCAAATGGGAAAAAGCGGAGTAATTCAACCGCCCGCAACATTCGATCCGGTAAGCGGAGTGTATGTGTCAAGCCCAACGCCAGCACCTACACCATCAACCACCTTCGCCGCTAACCTTGCCGATGGGGTCACAATCGAAATGGTCAATTTACCCGGTGGGGAATTTACAATGGGGGCGAATGATGGTGATGGCGACGAAAAGCCGCTGCACCAAGTGAAGCTCAGCCCGTTCGCCATCGGAAGATACGAAGTGACTCAGCGACAATGGAAGGCTGTGATGAACGATAATCCGAGTCGCTTTAGCTGGTCGGATGATCTGCCTGTAGAGAATGTTTCCTGGACGATGGTGCAAGATTTTCTTGGCCGGTTGAATGGCAAGTTTCGTTTGCCAACCGAAGCCGAATGGGAATATGCCGCGCGCGCTGGATCGTTAACCCGCTACAGTTTTGAGGACGACGAGGCTCAACTGCACAACTACGCATGGTTTTGGGGCAACTCGAATTTTGCGATGCAGGCGAAGCAGACGCATCCGGTTGGGAGGCTGAAGCCGAATGAGTTTGGCTTGTTCGATATGCACGGCAATGTCTGGGAATGGTGTTCTGATTGGTACAGCGACAAATACTATCAGCAGTGCAAATCGAAAGGCATTGTTACCGATCCACCGGGGCCTAGTGCAGGCTCGGACCGTGTCATTCGCGGCGGCAGTTGGGGCAGCGGCGCCGTCTACTGCCGGTCGGCGTATCGTGCCGTCTGGACGCCCGGCGACCGCTTCGTCAATCTCGGTTTCCGCCTTGTGAGGATCGGCAGGTAGCACTTGAGCACTTTTACCCTATTACCCTACCGGCGAGTGGGGAGGCGGTTGGAGTCGCAGCGTAGCAAACGAAGGGCGTGACTTAGCTCCGGTAGGAGCGGCCTGTTTATAGCCTGTTGGGCAACAAATTCCCCAAGCTCCGTTAGGAGCGACCCGTGCATAGGCCGCTCCTAACGGAGCTTGGGGGAGCGAATGAATTGTTTCTATAAACAGGCCGCGCCTCTGGCGCTAATTTCTAGAACAGGCCGCACCTCTGGCTAATTTACAAACCACCTCTAACTTTCCGAATATCTTTGGAGGCAAAATGGCGAACACCTACACACAGATTTATATTCAAGTAGTTTTTGCCGTCCAGGGGCGACAGTGCCTGATTCAGCCGGAGCACAAAGAAGAAATCTACAAATACATTACCGGAATCGTCACCAACCGGGACCAAAAGATGCTGCAAATCGATGGTGTCGCCGATCACCTTCATTTGCTGATTGGTTTGAAACCCAGCATTGCATTGTCCGATCTTGTCAGAGACATCAAAGCCGGTTCGTCAAAGTTCATCAATGACAATCGCTGGGTCCGAGGGAAGTTTGCCTGGCAGGAAGGCTACGGAGCTTTGACGGTGAGTCCGACAGCGAGGC
>CAYLJQ010000529.1:0-5196 GCA_964383955.1 uncultured Heliomicrobium sp.
GGGAGACACGGTCGGCGTGTTCCGCAAACCTCCGCACGGCTGGTGGGGACTCATCAAAGAGAAATTCCGGGCGAAGCTTCATCATTATCTTGCTCCGCAATGACAAACTTGGGGGTAGCAACCCCAAAGACAAAACGAGCGAATCTGCCTGAAATCAGACGGATTCGCTCGTTTCGTTTTAGGCCTCACACGTTTTAAGGCGCGAAATAGCCTGCAATATCAACGACCAGGTCGGTAGTGGACGCTGAGAAGACCTTGAAGGCGCCATCTCCTGCTCCCAATCCGACAATGAAGTGCCGGTTAAAGGTTTTGCCGGCGATGTAATTTGAATTGGCGATAAACGGTTGCGTCGCGGAACTTGGCCAGAACGTCAAATATCCATTGGCTGTTGGCCCAACAACGGTGGCATTGCCGACCAACCCCAGAGCCGTGTTGGCAACTGTAACACCATCACAGGTTCCACGAGCGCTTTGCGTAATGCTGCTACCGCCAGCGATCAGCGAATTGAGCATAGTGCAGCCAGAGGATTGCCCCAGTCTGGTTTCGAGCAGCCTGACCGGACGCGGCAACGCCGTGAAGAAGAGTCCCGCGCCATTGGCGTCGGTGGCTTCGGTGCTGTAATAGCCGGACACATCAATCACAAGTTCCGTCGTGGCAACCGAATAAACATTGAACTCTCCGGTTGCCGTCAACCCAACAGTAAAAGCTCCGTTCATCGTTTGTCCCAACCTGTAATTCGATGTGGCAATAAATGGCCTGGTCGCATCTGCCGGGAACATGGTCAGGAACCCATTGCTTGCCGGAGAAACAACTGTCGCATTGCCGACAAGCGCGCGGGCCGCAGTGGGAATTGTCACGCCGTCGCAAGTCAAATGACCTGATTGCAAAGTATCCGTGGCGGCCTGGATTGGAGTTCCCGGCGTGTTGCAGCCGGTGGCTCCTGCGCGTGTATCCAGAAACCGAATTGGTTTCGGCAGCGGATGGAAATACAGCCCTGATGGTGTTGGCGGCGCGTAATACCCGGTTACGTCTACGACGACGTTCGTGGTTGAAGAAACGAAAATCTTGAACGCGCCATCCGGTTCGCCCAGGCCAACCGTGAAGACATTGTTCAAAATTTCATTCGCCGCGTAATTGGAATTGGCGACAAAAGGCAATGCGGCGTCACTGGGATAAAGCGTCAGGAATCCTCCGCCGGATTCAACCGTCGTGATATTGCCGGTAATGGCCATTGCATCTGGCGGGATGGTTTGGCTGCTGCAAGTTCCGCGCGCAGCCTGTGTAAATGAAGTTCCGCCGTTAATCGCCGCTGCCGGAAGATTACAGCCGACGGTCGCTCCCACCCTGGTATCCAGCAAACGGATCGGGGTCGCCAAGGGATAAAACTGCAATCGTGCAATGTCCACTGTGTACGCTTGAGAGCCTGGACAGTTATTTCCATCCGCGACGTGAACCGTGAAATTGAAACTGCCGGTCGCCGTCGGTGTGCCGGACAGCAAGCCGCTGCTGCTAAGAGTCAACCCAGTCGGCAACGTTCCCGTGAAGCTGAAAGTAAATGGGTTCAATCCGCCGGTTTGGGACAATTGTTGACTGTAGGGCCTGCCGAAAGAACCGTTCGGCAGCGTGGGCGGATTCACGGTGATTGACGGGCAAGCCACATTGCAACAGCTTGGAATTGACGTTGTGACGCTCAAGCTCCAGCCGCCGGTAATGCTGCCGACTTCAACGTCCGCATCGTCAACAATGTACAGTGACCAGGTGCCGTTTGGCACAGTCCCGTTGAAAGCCGACAACGCCGACGCATACGGTCCGCTTGGCGCAGGCGAAGAGAAATTATCTGTAATTCCGCCGTCATGATTTGCCGGGCTATAGGTTCCCGTGGTGATAGCCGCCGAATCCGGAACCTGCGTGCCGGTATCGTCAAAGGTGATATTCGCATTGACGATGTCGGTTGAACCACCGGCATCAGACATCAAAATCACTTTTTGTCCGCCCGGTCCAACCAGCAATACATCCATATCGTCCGGGAAAGTGTGATTGACGCCCGTCAGCGTCACGGTGACTTTGCTGATGTTTCCGCTAAGACCCGAAACCGCCACCTGAGACGGATAGGGAGAAGCATTGCCGACAGAAGTTCCCGGCGCTCCGTTCGGAATTGTGATGGCAGCCGTGTTTGAAAATGTGCTTGTCGAAACAATCGCCGAGCCGATTGTGAAGGTATAGGTAATGGTTCCCAGGTTTGTTGCGCCGTCTTGCAACGCCAAAGTCGCCACCAGCGTTCCGCCACAACTTCCGCTGGCCGTAAACGTAAAGGATTGAGTTACCGCGGCTCCGCCCGCTGCCAATGCCCCATACGTTTGAGCTGCGCTTGGATTGTTCACGCCTCCGGTCGGTTGAAGCGTGGCGACAACATTCGTGGCGTTGGCGTCGCCCACGTTTTGCAGCGACAAATTCACCGTCACGGTTTCGCCGGGATCAATGGCATTGTTGCCAGCACCGCAACTTTCCGCCGTGATTACCGATCCCGTTGGCGCAATCACAGGCTGACTTTCCAGTACGCCATTGCCAACGACCAAAGCAAAATCCTGATCCAACGCTCCGCCGGAATTCGGCACACCGTCACCGGCAATATTCGATGCAATGATCTTGACTGTGAACGGTCCGCTGGCGCCGGCTGGCAAAAACACACTTTCGGCATTATTGCGTATGTCGGCTGAACCTCCCGTCGCAGAAGAAGCTCCGCTAAAGACATTGCCCTTGTATGTTTGCCCGCCTACTGTCACTTCCAAGTCCAGGTTATTGACAAAAGCATTGCCAATTGTTGAACCGGGCGCATCTGTCCAGGCCAGTGTCACCCGGAAAGGCTGGCCAGAGCTTGAAACCGTTCCTGCAAAAACCCGCGTTTGCCCCGTGGTGGTGAACGTGTCTCCCGCAAGTTGATCGCGCAAAATTGATGGCGTGGAAAACAGGTCGAAAGCGGTCGTCAGATTAACCTCTCCCATTCCCTGCACATTGGACCATAACGAATCATTTGCGCTTGCGCCTGTCAGGTAGCGCGCTGAATTCATCAACACAGCTTTGGTCATGGCCGGGCTGGGCGCTGTCAAACTGGCATTGAGGAACCGTTGCCGCAGCAAAGCCGCCGCCCCCGCAACCGCAGGAGCAGAATGGCTGGTTCCCGATGAAGCCGTATAAAACTGTTGTCCGGAAGGGAAAAACTTTGCGCCACTGGTTCCACCGCAAATGCCGTTGCCGGTGTAACAGGCGTCTCCCTGCCCGGTTAAAGGCGGACTTGCGGTCTGGGCGACGCCGCCGGTAATGTGCGATCCGGGGGCGACAATTTCCGGTTTGATGCGTCCATCGGTTGTTGGTCCTCGGCTGGAAAACCCAACAATGTCATTTGCATTGTCCGCTCCCGTGTCTGCGATGCCGCACCCATCACTGCCGCCAATGCTCAAAACGTTTTCCGCCGCTCCTACGGTGATGACGTTTTTTGCCGTGCCCGGAGACCCAATCGTCCCTGAAGCCGGTCCCTGGTTTCCGGCGGAAAAAACAATCACCATTTCCTGATTGCCAGCCTGTTCGACGGCTGCGCCAACCGGTTGCGCGTCGCGAACCAACGCGTCATAGGCTTGCGAATCAATGGTGTAAGCGCCATTGACGTTTGTCCCCCAACTGTTACTGCTGATGCGCGCGTTGTCGTTGTATGCGCGCGATTCAATGTTTGGCAGGCTGGGAAACGTCCAGATATTCGGATCGAAAACAACCGTCGAGCCAAGCCGAACAAACGGCGCGACTCCTAGGCCATAGCGAAACCCATTGGCATCCGCGTGCGGAAATACGTCAAAAGGCGACCCAGACGGCACAAACGCTCCAATGATGTGCGCGTTGATATTTCCGTGTCCGTCGCATCCCAGCAGCGTGCTGGTTCCCATATTCGGCGTTCCTTCCAATCGGTTGAAAGTTACGCGGCTGGGATTCGAGGTCAGACCGCCCGTGTAAAGCGCAAAATGATTCGGAGATGTCGTCGCATTATCAATTCCACTATCCACCACGTTCACGGCAAACCCGGAAGCATCAAACTGTCCTTGGTTGAATCCCTGATTGGCCAGATAGGTCAAATAATTGCTGGGCGTCGGGGAATTGCCGGTCAAATTACCGGTCATAATCACATTTTGCCGTTCATCGAATTTTTCGGGGACCAGATACCGGGAAATCGAAATCACGTCGGGCCGCGCGGCCAACTGGCGATCCACAACAGAAACCGGCAATTTCACGACGATGTTGACGAAATGCAGAATTCCGTATTGGCTGCGAATCGGTTCGGTCTTCAGATTTTCAATCGTCAATCGCGTGGTCTGGTTTCCACTGCCATCGGTCACCAACTGGATGGCGAAAAGATCGCTCTCTTGCAGCGCGTCAAAACTTCTGCCGCGCAATCTGGCATAAATGGCAGGATCTATTTTGAACGCGGATTTGTATTCTCCGTTCCACTGCACATAGTCCGCAGTAGAAGCCCAGGACGAAAATTTGGTCAGTTGCCGCGAATCGCCATAAACCAGATAAGCATTGTTGGGAATATAGTTGACGATTTTGACGCCGGTCGCCTGCAAAGCGGCATACCAGCTTGCCCTGACCGGGCCAGCGAATTGCACCAGATGAAGCGCGGATTCACCGTCGTCTAAACTCACGCGCTTGCGGCGGTCTTGCTGAAGCTCCGCTTTTGTAGTGTCCAGCACGGCGGAATTCAGCAAAATCAGATTGTCTTCGTCGCTGAATCTGATTGCATCGCCTTTCTTCATCGTTTGGACGGCAGTTTCATCCGCATCAAACACTTGAAACGAACCATAATCCGCCACCTGGCGAGCGCCAAGACGTTTTAATTCTCCCGCCATTTGAGGGTCAAAAACACGCAATTTGTGCTGGCCGGTTGAACTACGATAACTGGCAGGAGGCGAGTTTCTTTCTGGCGGAGCCTGATGCTGGTCAGTTTGCCGGGCAGCGCGAGAAGAATGCCATCCCCACATCATTGGCAGGGCGATCAGTAAACTTAGACAAAAAATGAAGAAGGCTTTGTTTTGGAAAAATCGTGAAGAAATGCGTGAAGTAGGCATGTCAAATACTTCTCTCCTGGCTCACAGTTGGCGCCGGGTTAATTGTTGATTGATGTCGCCCAACCTCCGAAGAAGCAATTGG
>CAYLJQ010000530.1:0-5195 GCA_964383955.1 uncultured Heliomicrobium sp.
CCGCTTGTGCCGGTTGATTCTATGATTGGCACGGTATTGGACGGGCGTTACAGATTGGACAGCCTGATTGGTGTGGGCGGGATGGGAGACGTTTACCGTGCCACGCACATCCACATTGATACGGAATTCGCCGTCAAACTGCTCAAGCCTGAATTTGTTGCCGATCAGACAGCCATCAAACGATTTCAACTGGAAGCCAAAGCCGCCGGGCGAATTCAGCATCCCAATGCCGTTCGAGTCACCGATTTCGGAGTGACGCCAGAGAAAATTGTTTATCTGGTCATGGAGTTAGTGCAGGGCCAATCGCTGCGCGATTTGATCCGAAGTGAAAAGAGACTGGAAACGCTTCGTGCGGTGAATATTGTTCGCCAGGTTTGTGGCGCTGTGGAAGCAGCGCATCGGAGCGGCGTAATTCATCGCGATCTGAAACCCGACAACATCATCATTGAACCGCACCAAATTCTTGAACGGGTCAAGGTGCTGGATTTCGGAATCGCCAAATTGCGCGAGGCGAAATCGGATTCGTTTTTAACGCAGGCTGGGACGATCATCGGAACGCCACAATATATGTCTCCTGAACAATGTCAGGGGCTGAGCCTTGATCCCAGATCGGACATTTACAGCATAGGAATTCTGCTATACGAAATTCTGACGGGAACCGTCCCGTTTGACGGTGAATCCACACTTCAAGTCGTCTATAACCAACTGCACCTGATTCCCAGATCAATCAAGGAGCTTTCTCCGGACATCCCAGAGCCGCTTGCCAAAGTGATTATGCGCGCTTTGGAAAAAGAGCCGAACGATCGGCAATCTTCGGCAATTGAATTGAGCGAGGAATTGAAGCAGGCCGTAAAGAAAGAAGCAGAGGAAGCGTCGTATTCCATGGCGGAACCTTATTTGGTTCCACCGCTGACGCCTCATGGCGGACCGCCCAGCGGCAAGCATTCCCTTGAAGATCATGAGATCAAATTTCCTTCGCTGGGAGCTAAGAACCAGCCGTTGGCAGAGAGAAGCACTACGGCACTGCCTCCCCCGAAGTCGCAAAGTGAAGCGGAAACGCGTATTCGCGAGCAACGCCGCCCCACCAATCCCGACAGACAGGTTCCGACCTTGCAGAAAAGGCCGACTCGCGAAACCGGAGCCGGAGAAGGAGAATTTCAGCAAAAATCGAAATTGCCCTTATTGGCGGGGGCTGCACTCGTTCTGATTGTTTTGATTGCCGCGGGAATTTACTTCACGCGGAAAGATGAACCCGTTGTGACGACGCCACCGAAAACGATTTCGCCTCCAGCCGGAATGGCGCTGATTCAAGGCGGAAAGTTCATGATGGGCCGCGATGACGGCTCGTCCGACGAAGGTCCGGTTCACGAAGTTGAACTCAAGTCTTTCTTTCTCGATCAACAGGAAGTCACCAATCAGGAGTACAAAAAATTCGTTGACGCCACGGGCCGTCCTGCTCCCAGAAACTGGAAATCCAATGGATCATACGCTCCCGATGAAGCCAGACTTCCAGTGACTTATGTGACATGGGATGATGCCGCCGCCTACGCAAAATGGGCGGGCAAGCGATTGCCAACCGAAGCAGAATGGGAATATGCCGCACGCGGAGGCAACGCGTATGTGTACCCTTGGGGGAACCAGTGGGTCGCCGGTTACGCCAATATAGATCGCAAGGGCCAGCTCAAACCTGCTCCGGTTAGCAGTTTTGATAAAGACGTCAGCGCTTTTGGGATTTACGACCTTGCAGGCAATGTCAGTGAATGGGTTCAGGATAACTATTCAGAACGATATGGAGCCAAGCCAGACCCGCGTTTACGTGTTTATCGAGGCGGGAATTTTCTGGATGCGCCGGATAAAGGCACGAATACGTATCGCTGGGCGGATTACCCCAACGACATTCCCGAAGATCAAATTCTGAGAGTCGGATTCCGATGCGCCAAGGATATTGAATGATCAGCAGTCCAGTCCAAACAGCCGTTGCAACCATGTTTCGACAACATGACCACAGGAGCTATTTCTCAGCGTTCCTAGGCTTGTTTTTGGTTGTATTGCTTTCGACAGTGAGTTTCGCGCAAAAGCGCAGCGACCGGAACAAGACTGACGACAAGCCGGCAACCACCAGCACGGCTGGCCCGAAACGAACGGATCGCACCGTTCCTGAAAGCGAACGCGTTAAAGTCATCACCAAAACCGAGTTTGTCAGAGTCGCCGTCAATCCCAACAAAGGCTATTTGAGCTTGGTGGCCGTACCTGGGGCATCAGTTACGCTGACGCCGATAGTGACCAGCCAGAAAAAAGGATCGCAGATTGTTGAAGTCATCAAAGACGTTGATGGAAGCCTGAACCTGATCAACCTACTTCCCGGCAAATACAAACTGACTATTGAACACGAAGATTACACGCCGTTTTCAGACACGATCCAGGTTGACCCGGCGCGCCCGGATACCTTCGTGGCGGTGAATAAAATGGTTTCCAAGTATGGAGTGATTCGCCTTGGAGGGCTGTTGCCAGGCTCGAAAGTGTTTCTGGACGACGTGGCGATTCGCTCTGCCGACCTGGCGCAAGAAAATCAAAATGCGACCATTGCCAAGGTTCCCATTGGAAAACATCGCCTGAAGATTTCAAAAGACGGGTATGCCGATTTTGCCAGAGAGATTGATGTGTTGCCCGGTCAGCAGGCCTTCGTTTCCGCGCGGCTTGATCAGGCCCAGATTACAGTCAGTCTGGTTTCGCAGCCGGGAGCCAGGGTTTATGCCGGAAGTGTGGAAAAAGCCATTGTTCCTTCCGATGGCAGAGTGGCGATTTCGCTCCCTCCCGGAAGGCATTCACTGCGAGTTTCCAAAGACGGGTATCAGGAATGGGTCAAGGAAATGAGCCTTTCGATGGCGAACAACTCTGTTGCTGAGCGGGTTGAATTGGTTCCGATTCCCAACTCCGCAGAAGGGGAGTGGCAGCCATCTTTGGGCGGAAGGAAATGGTTTCCGCAAACATCTGGCTGGAAATTTGAAGCTTCCGGAGCCGTGGTTCGCGGCGATAAGCTGGTTTTGTTCGACACCGATTCAAGCCGGGATTTTAATTTTTACCGCGACTTCAAGCTGGAATTTGACGCGGTGTTCAGTAATGGCAAGGGGTTGGCTTGGGCAGTGCGCGCCAAAGACGCCAATAACTATTACCTGTTTGAAATTAGCAATCCGCAAAGCCCTGCGTTGAATTTTTATGTTTGCCAGGACGGGAAGCTGGAATGGAAAGACAGCCAACGCATTGTCGAAAAGCTGGACAAAAAAGGCGATTCCTTTCACATCACCTTTGAGGCCAAAGGCAGCCGATTCGACACCGGAATCACCATCGCCAGCGCGCCATCAGCCAAACCGCATATGATCGGGGTTTTCCAGGACGATTCGTTTTCTTATGGAGGCGTTGGTTTCCGAGGAAAAGACCTGAGCGAATCTCTGCTGCAATCCTTCTTCGTTATTCCACTGCGATAAAAAATGACGCCAGCAGAACTAAACAGTTTTGCTGGCGCTAAATTGTAGGGCAGGTTTGAAAAACCTGCCCTACTTACGTTTTAGAAGCTGTACTTCAGTGCGAATTGAATCGTGCGCGCGGGTGTCCGCGTATCCACGTAATTCTTTTGTGTCAGCGGTTCAAGTCCCACATTCCCGAAAAAGAGCCGGTTGATCGGAATGCCGTAATTCGCGCGATTGAACAGGTTGAATACCTCCGTGCGAATTTCCAGCTTGTTGTCTTCGCCGATGGTGATGATTTTGTTAAGGGCCAGATTGATGATTGACAGGTCATCCGCCCGGAAGGTGTTTCGCGGTGCGCTGCCCGGATCGGCTCCATTGGAATTGAAGAAGCTGATTCGATCGGATGCGTTTCCGTCGCGGTTGATGTCGCAACAGAACAGCACCGAATAAGGCTGCGCGGTTTGATAACTTCCGGTGCTGGCCAATTGCCAACCACCAACAAAAGGATTTTTCTTGCTGAAGCCAGGCAATTCCCAGATGAAGCTGTAGGCGAAACGATGCCGAATATCGAAATTGGCATCTCCGCGTTCAGCAGCCCGGTTATAGCTGTCTTGCGGCAACGCCGGCGCGCCTCCCAGGTCGAACAGGTCGGACACTTCATCAATTGCGTGCGACCATGTGTAAGCCGTGGTGAACTGCACGCCGTGCGAAAACCGCTTGTTCAACTGAAGCTGCAAGCTGTGGTAATTCGAATTGGCGTCCGATTCAATTGAAGTGAACGATCCCAACAACGGATACGGTCTGAAGCCAATAGGCTGAGCCGACCTGCTGGGGGAGACATTGAGTCCGAAAAACAGTGGGAAACGCAAATCGGGCAGATTCGGAAACGTCGGGTCCGCAAAAATGTTGCTGACGTAAGCGATTGAATTCGGTCCAAGATTCGGCGTCGCAACACGCAGCAGCTTTGTTCCCTTCGTCCCTACATAAGCTGCCGAAAAAAGATAGTCTTTGAACAATTCTCTTTCCACAGTCAAAGCAAAGTGCTGGGAATAGGGCGTATCCAGATGCGCATTCGGAAGAATGAAACCCGGCCCGGTCGTTATAGTGGTCAGGAGCGCTGCGTCGATCGCAGCCTCCACAACATCAGTATTGATCTGGTTGAGTGTGCCAGGTTTGGCGAATCTGAAATACGGGTTTGCAGCCACAAGAGGATGGAAGAGATTATTCGTCTGATTACATGTCCGCGGGTTGTCTGCACAGTTCAGATTGAACCCGCCAAAGTTGACCGTCAGAAAGTTTGGAAACACGTTTCTGGACTGACTGATGACAGCTCCCAGAACCTGGTCGTAGTAAATGCTGTAGCCGCCGCGAATGGAAGTCTTGCCGGTTTTGAAGGGATCCCAGGCAAAGGCGATGTGCGGCGCAAGGTTATTTCCATCAGTTTTGTACGTCTTGAATCGTCCGGAAAGAAAGTTTTCAAACCCTGAAACGCTATTGCCGAAAACTTCTCCGGTTACCTGTCTTTCGATGGCGATAAATCGTTGCACGTCCGGGGAATTGAACGTTTTCTCAATTCGGTTGTTCATTTCCCTTGGAGTGGTGTTCAACTCATACCTCAGCCCCATCGTCAGGGTAAAGTTTGGGCGAACGCGAATCTGATCGGCAAAGAAAAGATTGTTCTGCCAATAGCGCAAGCCAATGGTCGAATCCGGAGCGCCAACAGAAAAC
>CAYLJQ010000531.1:0-5174 GCA_964383955.1 uncultured Heliomicrobium sp.
CGAAAGCTCTTCCTTAATTGGGAATGGGAATTTAATGTTGATCGAAGCATGAGGCTCAATTCTAAGCAGAACCACTTTATCGGAGTAGGTTTCTATCAGCAGATAAGAGATTAGTTGTGGCGATTCATTGGTGATTTGAATGTCGTTGAAGTGGTCATTTGAGACGGCATTATTCCCAATCCGAAAAACTGACTCTGAATCCCAAGCGTAATCTGGGTAAACCGATCTAAAGTCCCCCTCCAGAAAATCACCTGTATAAAGCAACTTCCATTGGACAATGGGGCTGCCATCGTGAAAGACATTGAGATATGCAGCGTGCTCGATCAGAAATCGTTTCTGTGCGATTTCGACTTTGTAACGCTGACTGGGAGATAAAGTTGTATAAAGCACTTTTCTGGTAAAGCCAAAAAACATGCCCCAAAGAAATAAGGCGATAGCGCAAATAACAACTATAAAAGCCAGTTTTTTTATCATTCACTTTTCAGCCAAAAATTTCTTCGCTTCTGTCAAAAACAAATCTAGTTGATCGTGGTGAACCCAGTGGCCAGCATTGGCAACTTTCACCAGCCGATGGTTTTTAATCGGCTTGGCTCTTCCATCTTTTTCCGGATCAGGTGCCCAGCTTTCCATTCCCCAAAACAATAAAACCGGACAAGTGATCTGGCCGTAAACATCCTGGATGTCGGGCAGGCTGTGGCCGAAGGGCGGAAATGGCCGCGCGAAGTTGTCGAACTTCCAACTCAGCGAACCATCTGAATTCCAATTGGTTCCGTGCAGCGTTAAATGCCGCGCGACTTCGTCTTTCAGATGCGGATTGGCTTCCTGCATTCTGGCGACGGCGGAATCCAGGTCGGGATAACTGCGCGGTTCGCGCTTTTCAATCTGGCGAATTTCGTCAATCCAGCGGCGCATTCGCTTGGAAGCCGGATCGTAAACGCGATGCGTCGGTGGCGGTCCCAGCCCTTCAATCGAAACCAGCTTTTTGACTTTCTCAGGAAAAAGGCCTGTGTAGAGCGTAGAAATGACTCCGCCCAGGCTGTGACCGATCAGATAGAGCGGATCGGATTGATTGTTGCTGGTATTGATTACATCCACCAGCGCCGACAGATCCAGCACGTGTTCGGCAATGGTATACAGCGCGCCGGGAGCATGCTGGCTGTTTCCGTGTCCGCGCAGGTCAAGCGCGTACACATGAAAATCGTTGTTTAGCTCACGCGCCACCCAATCCCAGTTTCTGGCATGATCCAGTCCACCATGAACCAGAATCATGGTTGGCTTGCCCTCCGTGCCCCAATCCCATAACTGCAATTTGAGCCGGTGAGAGTAAAAGAAGTGTGAAATCGGTTCGTCAGTTGTTTTCAATTCGGGGAATCCTCCTTCGCTGCTATGCTAGCCCGGCAGTTTCAATACAGTAAAGCCAACCAAAAATATTATGCGTCAAATCATCATCATTCTCTTGCTGACGGTTCCGTCGTTTGCCCAACAATCGCAAAACCCTTCGCCGATGGTTGAACATTCGCGCGCGCACCCGCGCTTGAAGCAGGAAACGCCTGAAGGTCGCCGCGAAAAGCTGGAACTCGGTACGCTGTTTTTGCCCGCCAAGCTCAAACTGAAATCGCCTGTTCCGCTGTTCATTCACTTTCACGGAGGAACATGGCTGCCGGAAGTCGCGGCTGCACAAGCGGGCAAAACCGCCGTTATCTCCATTCAAATCGGAGCCGGTTCCTCGGCATACGCGCGGCCGTTTGCGGATGCGCAGTTGTTCGCTCGATTGATTGCCGAAGCCGAATCAAAAGCAGGCGTAAAGTTTTCGCCAATTAGTTTGACCTCTTGGAGCGCGGGTTACGGCGCGGTGCGGGCGATTCTGAAAGTGCCGGAGCATTACGCCCGAGTGGAGAAAGTCTTGTTGATTGATGGATTGCACGCAGGATACGTTGGCGGGAAGCCGGGAACTGGCAAGTCACTGGAATCAGAATTGGAAGCAGCCGATTTGGACATCTTTCTGAAGTTTGCGCGAGACGCCGTCGCAGGTCGAAAGCGAATGATCATCACACATTCGGAAATCTTTCCGGGAACGTTTGCCAGCACGACGGAAACGGCGGATTGGCTGTTAACTCAGTTGGGAGTGAAACGAATGGCGGTGATGAAGTGGGGACCGATGCAAACGCAGCAGTTGAGTGAAGTTAGGGCAGGGAAGTTTTGGCTGATGGGCTTTGCGGGGAACACAGCGCCGGATCACGTGGATCAACTGCATTCGCTGCCGGAGTATCTAAACTGGCTGAGGAAATAAGGCTGAGGAAGGAAACTGAACCGGAGCAGAAGCTGTGAGCAATAACGTGTCGGTGGGCTTCCCCCGTTGCCCGACCGACGCCCGGTCGTTATCGCTCACGGCATCTGCTCCGAACCGTTAGCGGCGAACGCGAATCAGCCGCCATTGTTGGTTCCAGCCGTTGTGGCTGTTGAACTGTTGAATCTGCACTCCATCGGCTGGCGAGCCATTGGGAATATCCAGCGATTTGTTGTTATCCACGGAGATGATTCTGTGCCAGCCGTTGGCGACCGGAGACAATCGCCATTGCTGATTGGTTCCGCCGTTGTCGGTGAACTGCTGGATCAGGACTCCGTTGGCATCCGAACCGTTGGGAATGTCCAGAACTTTGCCGCTGCAATTGGCCACGATCTTGTAATGCCCATTGGCGTTTGGGATGAACAGGAACTGCTGGTTGATGCCGCCGTTGTCCGTGAACTGTTGCAGGACGGCGTGGCTGTCAGTGGCGAAACTCGGAATATCCAGAACTTTACCCGTTTGACGCGACACGACCTTGTAAACCGGTGTCACGGGAATCAATTGCCACTGCTGATTGGTTCCGCCGTTGTCGGTGAACTGCTGAATTTTGACGCCGTTGTCCGTGTCGCCGCTCGGCACGTCCAGCACTTTGCCGCTCCAACGCGAAACGATCTTGGTGTACCCGCCAGGCAACTGCACCAACTGCCATTGCTGGTTGTAGCCGTTGTGTTCAGTGAATTGCTGAATGATGGCGCCATTGGCTGTTGAACCGTCCGGAACATCCAGCGCTTTGCCGCTCCAGCGTGAAATGATTTTGAAATACCCGCCGCTGACCGGTTCCAGTCGAAATTCCTGATTCAGGCCGCCGTTGTCAGCGATCTGTTGAATCTGGGCGTGATCGGACCAGGAATATCCGGGCACGTCTAATACTTTGCCGCTGACGCGCGATTTGATCAGAAACGTCAGCGGTTCAGGGCTTTGCGCCAAGCCGCAAATGGAGATTGAAAATGTCAAAACGAGTAGGCTGAAGATGGTTGAAAGTCTGTTTTGTGTTTTCATAAAGCTTCTCTCCTTAATTCGGTTGAGTCATTTTGGTGGCGGTGCAGTTCATTCTGCTGTTTCGCCGTCACCCCTTAACGCGAAAAGAGCGAAGCAAACCTCTAACGTCGGAGAAAAAATTTTTTGAGGGTGTATAATCCGCGCCGCTCATGACAAACCCATCTCAACAAAACGTGACTCAACTGCTGGAAGCCTGGAACAAGGGTGACGAATCGGCGCGGGATGAATTGTTGCCGCTGGTGTATCAGGAACTGCATAAACTGGCCGGGCGCTATCTTGGCCGGGAACGCACCGGTCACACACTGCAAACAACCGCGCTGGTTCACGAAGCCTATCTGCGGCTGGTAGATCAAAAAGACGCGCAATGGCAAAACCGCTCGCATTTTTTTGCGGTCGCCGCAACGCAAATGCGCCGGGTGCTGGTGGATTACGCGCGCAGCCGTCATATGGCCAAACGCGGCGGCGGCGCTCAGCAGGTGGAGCTGGACGAAGCCCTGGTCGTTTCGGACGAACGCGCCGCAGATGTCGTTGCGCTGGATGATGCCTTGAAAGCCCTGGCCGAATTCGATGAACGCAAATGCCGCATGGTCGAGCTTCGCTTTTTTGGCGGCTTGAGCATTGAAGAAACCGCGGAAGTGTTAGGGGTTTCCCCCGGCACGGTGATGCGCGACTGGACTTTGGCAAAAGCCTGGCTGCAACGGGAAATCGAGAAAGAGTAGTCGGGAATCGGTAGGCAGTAGTCGGCATTCGGATTCCAAAAGACTACCGATTACCGAATTCCGACGACTCGACGAATTATGCAATCTGATCGCTGGCAACAAATCGAAACTCTGTTCCATCAGGCGTTGGAGCGTTCGCCGAACGAGCGCGACCTGTTTTTGGCAATGACTTGCGGAACCGATGCGGCGTTGCGCCGCGAAGTCGAATCGCTGTTGGCTACGCAGCAAAAAACGGACGGCTTGCTGGAAACACCGGCGGCTGATCTGGCGGCAGAGTGGGCGCAAGCAAGCCACCAATCAAAAGGCCGAACCGAAAAATTGAAGCAGCAGGCAATCGGGCCTTATCAAATTCTTTCCAAGCTTGGCAAAGGCGGCATGGGCGAAGTTTATCTGGCCGAAGACAATCGGTTGCGGCGCAAAGTCGCGCTGAAATTATTACCCGCCGAAATTGCCAATCAAAAAGAACGCTTGCGCCGTTTCAAGACGGAAGCTCTGGCGGCCAGCGCCACCAACCATCCGAACATCATCACCATTTACGAAATCGGGCGCGTGGACGCGATTCATTTTCTGGCTACGGAATTTGTCGAAGGCCAGACGCTGCGGAAATTATTGACCAGCCGCGAACTGGACCTGAGCGAATCGTTGGATATTGCCATTCAGATTGCCGGGGCGCTTTCTGCTGCGCATGCGGCGGGAGTTCGCCACCGCGACATCAAACCGGAAAACATCATGGTGCGGCCGGACGGATTGGTGAAGGTGCTGGATTTTGGTCTGGCCAAGTTGGAAGAGCCGCGCGCAATTATGGCGGATTCCAGCGCGACGACTTTTGTTGATATGAACACCTTGCCCGGAATGGTGATGGGAACGGCGCAGTACATGTCGCCTGAACAGGCGCGCGGGCTGGAACTGGACCATCGCACGGACATTTTCAGCCTCGGCGTTGTGCTGTATGAAATGGCAACCGGAAACGCTCCGTTTAGCGGTGATGAAGTGATCGAAGTAATGGCTTCCATCGCACACCGCCAACCCGTGGCGCTGACCAAGCTGGCGCTAAAGGCTCCCGCCCGCCTGGAACAAATCGTCAATCAAGCGCTGCAAAAGAACCGCGA
>CAYLJQ010000532.1:0-5160 GCA_964383955.1 uncultured Heliomicrobium sp.
CGGGTGTTTTGAACGACAATTGCTGACTTAAATCACCATATGATTCTGACGAAAAAGAGTCAGACAAGCCCAAAGTTGTGACACACAACCACAAGCCCCAAATGCATAACTCCTCCCACCAGGATATTGAAATATCGTTTTACTTGATGGCCTGTGCCCGAAACCGGATGTTTAGGTTGTCTGGGAACAGATGATTTATTTCAGACAAAAGCTGCGGCTGGCATTTTTGCCCGTCTGCTTTTTCTGAAATTACGAGCAATCTGCATGAGTTGGGAACCAAGTGTCCGTACACGGCACTTAACCGTAATCATTTCACTGGTTTTAATCGCCACTGCGACGCTGCTGTGCTTCAACATTGCGCGCCTGCTGAATGCGCACACCACCGCCAAGCGCGAAGCATTTCAAAAAGTCGCTGACCCGCTTTCTTCCTTCGCCCAGAAAGCGATCAACACGCATCCGCTGGAAGACCAGCGATCCGCCATCAGCTTTGACGAAAACGTTCGAACGCTGATCAAAACTAACGTCAACGACACCACGGACTTTGCTTATGCGGCAATCGTTGCCAGCGATGGAGCGATCATTGCCCAATCCAATCCGATCAACTTGCTCCGGCAATCTGGCAAAGTTTTTCCAATGGAGCAATTTGAATCTGCTCGTTGGTACAAACAGCTCTGGGAATTGTGGCGGCACGACAACATTTACGAAATGAGTTGGGCGCTGAATCTGGATAACAAACCCTTCGCCAACATCATTGCCGGAGTTCCCGCTTCTTCCTTGCGCGCGGAGCTTTCGCCGACGGTCAAACTGAGTTTGGTGTTTGCGGCAATCATCATGGGATTGTGCGTTTTGACGGCTTTGCTTTCCGCTGGACTGGTGCTGTTCCCATTGCGCGAAGTGATGGACAGCATTGAACAGCTAGAAGCCGAAAGCACTGTTCCTGCGGAATCCCGTCCGGTTAACGCGGAGATGCAATCCATCGCTCAGCGTTTGCGAGAACTGGGTCGGCGTTTTGCCGGAAACCGGACTGAAATCGAAGCCATACGCGACCAATTGCAACAGGTTGTCGGCAGTTTGTCAGAACGTGTTTTGCTGCTCGACCGTGAACGCCGTGTGATTATGGCCAGCCCGGAAGCCGAAAAAATGCTCAGCGGCGGGCGATTCACGCTGCGCGGTCAACGCCTTTCGGATGCGCTAAGTTACAGCCATCCGCTGACGGTCATTACGGAACGTGCATACACCAGCGGCCAATCGCTTCAGGAAGTCGCGAACTTCCCTGTCAACGGAACCCAGCAACCGCAAACCATCGTCGCGTCATTGCAACTGTTTGAAGATCGCGGCCAACCGGCTGGCGCGTTGCTAACTTTGCGCGACTTTGAAACCCTGCAACGGCTGGAAACGCAACTGGATTTTGCCACCAAACTTGCAGCCTTGAATCGGATCACGGCAGGCGTCGCACACGAAGTCAAAAATCCTTTGCACGCGATGGTACTGCACCTGGAGCTGCTCAGCGCCAAGATGGACGCCGGGCTTGATCCCAAGCCACACGTTGACATTTTGATGACCGAAGTCAACCGGCTGAAACGTGTTGTTCAAACCTTCCTGGATTTCACGCGCCCCGTGGAAATGAAGCTGACGCAGGTTGATGCAAACGTATTGGTTCGCGAAGTCATCTTGCTGGCTGCCGACGCGCGCGCGCAAGGCATTGATCTGGAAGAGCATTACGGCAAAGGTCCGCTGATCATCAAAGCCGATTCCGATCTGCTGAAACAGGCCATTCTGAACATCATCATTAACGGTTGTCAGGTTATGCCAAATGGCGGCAAGCTGGTTGTCGAAACCGGCCACAGTGACGAGGAACACGTCTTCATCACCATCATGGATCACGGTCCTGGCATTCCGGAAGATGCTCGCGACAAGATTTTCAACCTCTATTACACGACCAAACCCAAAGGCAGCGGAATCGGTCTGGCGCAGGCTTTCCGCGCGGTGCAGCTTCACAACGGACGCATCAAAGTCGAATCCGAAGTCGGAGCCGGAACCTGTTTCCGCATCATTCTTCCGGTAGTGGCTGCCTGAGACCTGCAAACCCAACACGTTCAAACCAGATCGAAATCAAGCGCCGCCAGTTCTTTCCCGTTCACGACTACGGCCAGTTGATGCCTGCCGGGATAATGTTTTCGCGTGGTCAGGTCAGCCGTTGCGTGTTTCTTTCGCACTGGATAAACGCCGGCTGAATAACTCTTTTCTGAAATCTGAAACACTTTTTTCGAGGTTTTGCCGTTGGCCTTAACGAAATCAATCGTGTATTCCAGCCGCAACTTGCGCTCGCCGCTTCCGCTAACCTGAAGCTCAAAAGCAAAATTCAGATCTTCGCCGATTTGCAGCCGCTTTTTTCCCAGCTTGAAATTTGCCACTTCAACCTGGCCATTGTCGCCAAACCCAAACAGCGTCAAGGCGCGTTCGTGCCGCGATTTCAACAAGCCTCTGCATGCGTGTTTGACGATCCAATCCGTTCGCGGCGAATGCCCAAACCAGCGTTCGCAAATTTCGATCATCAATTCCGGATGGTCTTTGGAAATGTCGTTCAGGTTGTTGGCGACGCTTTTGCGAACGTATTCCGATTCGTCGTCTTTCAGCTTTTCCAGCACAGGCAAAACCGGTGAAGGGTCGGCTTTGAATTTTGGCAACGCCATGGCCCACGGCAATCGCGGGCGGCAACCTTCGCTGGCCAATCGCCGAACGTGATGGTTGGGACTTTCCGCCCACTTCAACACAACCGGCATCGCGCGTTCGGGAGCTTGATGCAAAAAAGGCCGCACAGCGAATTCTGAACTGCCAAAGCGGGTGAAAAACTCCAGCGCGGGTAAAGACCGCTCCCAATCTTCCAATCCGTAAACTTGCACGAACTCTGGAAACACCATGCTGTCGAAGCCTTTGCTTTGCGGTGCGACCTCTTTCAAGATTTTCAACGCTTGCGGGTAAGACTTCGGCAAGGTTTGGCCCAGACAAATTGCCACGTGACGCATTCTGGCTTTCAATTCTCTAGCTTCCCAAGCTTCGTCGAAAACCAGCGCCAGAAACTTCGCCTGATCAAATTTGACATCAACCTGCTCAATCGCTTTTGCCAATTGAGCCAAAGTCGCGCGCGTGAAAAACAAATCCTTTAACTTTTCAGCCATAACAAACGATCAAGTTGACCTGATAAAAATTGAGTTGAACAATCAAGAGCCGATTATACGTATCGGCATCGGAGTTCATAACCGCTTCATGGCAGAAAAATATCAACCAATTCTGGGAGGAACAATGCGCCGCACAATGGTTTTCCTGTCCTTGCTGATTTTCTTTTGCGCTCTGAGTACCGCCGATGCCCAAAAGAAAAAACCGGTTGCCGATTGGCCTGCTTATGGCCGCGACGCCGGAGGATCACGCTTTTCACCGCTCAATCAAATCAATCCCGCAAACGTCGCGCAGCTTAAAACCGCCTGGACGTACAGAACCGGCGCGGAAGAAGTAAAAGCCGCTGGTTCTCGTAACGCAGCGTTTGAATCCACGCCGATTCTGGTGGACGGATTGCTGTATCTGACCACGCCTTACAGCCGGGTCATCGCGCTTGATCCGGCAACAGGAGCGGAACGCTGGACCTTTGATCCGCAAATTGCGTTGGAGCGCCGATACTCTGAAATGACTTCGCGCGGTGTGTCCGCCTGGCCCGCAGCAAATGACAACCGAAAAAAAGCGCGGCGAATCTTTGTCGCAACATTGGATGCGCGGCTGATTGCCTTGGACGCCACAACCGGCAAAGCCATTTCCAGCTTCGGAGAAAACGGCCAAGTTGACCTGAAACGTGATGTCCGCTTCATCACAGACAAGGGGTATCAAAACTACCAGGTGACTTCGCCTCCGGCTATCATTGGTGATTTGGTAGTCGTCGGTTCGGCCATCGGCGATAACGGCGGCGTCGAAATGGAGCGCGGAGTCGTTCGCGCATTTGACGCACGGACAGGAAAACTTCGCTGGAGTTTTGATCCAATTCCAAAAGACGAAAAAGACTCGGCGCGCAAAACCTGGGCGGGCGAAAGCGCCACCAAAACTGGCGCGGCCAATGCCTGGTCAATCATTTCTGCCGATGCAGAACGCGATTTGGTGTTCATTCCCACTAGCAGCCCCAGCCCGGATTTTTACGGCGGCGAACGCAAAGGCGACAATCGCTATGCAAACTCCGTTGTCGCGATCAAAGCCTCGACTGGCAAAGTCGTCTGGCACTTTCAGGTCGTCCATCATGACTTGTGGGATTACGACGTTGCTTCACAGCCAATGCTGATCAATATCAAACGGCAGGGCAAAGAAATTCCCGCCGTCGCCGTCGGGACAAAGATGGGTATGTTGTTTTTGCTGGATCGCCGCGACGGCAAACCGGTCTTCCCTGTTGAAGAGCGCCCAGTTCCACAAACCGACATTCCTGGCGAACAAAGTTCGGCGACGCAGCCGTTTCCGAAACTTCCGCGTCCGCTGGTTCCGCATCAACTGAAAGCCGAAGACGCCTGGGGATTAACCGAGAAAGATAAAAACTACTGCCGCGACAAGATTGCCAGCTTGCGCAACGAAGGCATTTACACACCCCCAAGTTTGAAAGGCACACTGGCAATTCCAGGCAACGTCGGCGGCATGAATTGGAGCGGAATGTCTTTTGATCCTACCCGCAATCTTCTGTTCGTCAACACGAACGTTCTGCCATTCGAAGTCAAACTCATTCCCCGCGACGAATACAACAAAATGCGTGAAACCGGGGCGACCAATCGAGTGAAAGGCGAGTTCGGCCGCCAAACTGGCACGCCTTACGCAATGTACCGCGAGCCGTTGATGTCGCCGACCGGCACACCTTGCATCGCGCCGCCCTGGGGAAAGCTGACGGCAGTGGACATGGCAACCGGCGAGATTCGCTGGGACGTGCCGCTGGGACGAATCCCCCAACTCGGTTTGTTGGGCAATAAAGCTGCCGAATTTGGTTCGATCAATTTGGGCGGTTCGATGGTGACAGCTGGCGGGTTGGTTTTCATTGCCGCATCCATGGATGACAAGCTGCGCGCTTTCGACGTGGAAACTGGCAAAATCATCTGGGAAGGCCAGCTTCCAGCCAGCGCCCAAGCGGCACCGATGACC
>CAYLJQ010000533.1:0-5156 GCA_964383955.1 uncultured Heliomicrobium sp.
CACGGGCAAGCATCTCGTTTGAGTCGGCAGCCTTGGGACCGTCAAAGGTCGCTGCGACGTCAAGCAAAAAGCCCTTGTGCGCTGCGTCGAAGTTGGCGTTCAATTCTTGAAGCTGGTCTATGGATCCGCGCTTGAGGGCTGCAACTTTGCCCAAGGTTTCGTCCTTGGCTTGCTGAATACTCTCCGGACTCGAAAAGACGTGCCGCGTGGAGGATTGAACCAACCGCTCTCGCTCCGCCAGGAAGTTTCTTAGAACCTGCGCGGCCCGGTTCGGTGTGTCACGCATCGCCGTCAGGTGTATTGAATTAAATGACATACGTTTCCTTTTTGGTTATGGCGCAGCGCGCCGGGGTTGATACCTCGCAAACGACTCAAAGGTCGTTTGCCTCACTCTGCTCTATGGGCGCTCCTCCAGGTTCCCAAACCACGAAATGCCGCCGCGAAAGACCAGGCTGACCGTTCCGGTTGGGCCGTTGCGCTGCGCTCTCACTATCAACTCTGCAAGGTTCGGCTCCGCGTGTTCGTTGTAGACGGAATCGCGATAGAGGAAGGCAATCAGATCGGCGTCGCTCTCAATGTTTCCTGACTCTCGCAGATCAGACGCAATGGGGCGCTTGTCGGCGCGCTCTTCCGGTTTGCGACTGAGACTCGCGAGCGCAACGACCGGAACGTTGAAATCTTTGGCAATGGCTTTCAATCCGCGCGTCACTTCGGACACTTCACGTACAAGGCTTTCGCTACGATGGTCCGGCTGCACCATTTGCAGGTAATCCACAACGACCAGATCAAGCCTGCCTCTGCGCTGCTGAAGCTGGCGCAATTTGGAGCGAATCAACATCGGGGTTTGCGTTGCAGAATCATCAATCTCGATTTGCATCTGCTCAAGCCGATCCGCCGCCGCCATCAACGCGCGAAGCTCAGATTGGATAATGGCGCCAGAACGGGCGCGCATCATATCCACGCGAGCCAAACTGCAAAGCATTCGGTGCGTGATTTGAGAGCGCGACATTTCCAGCGAGAAAAAGCCGATGACCGGGCGCGATCCATCAGCCGCGCGGTTGTGTTCCGAGTCCGCCGCGTTCGTAACCAGCGACCCGACAAGCGCGGTTTTGCCCATCTTCGGACGTCCGCCGATGATGATCAGATCGGACTTTTGAAGCCCGCCAGTTTTGTAGTCGAAATCTGTAAAGCCTGTGGCAACGCCGGTGATCAGCTTACCGTCCGCCATTCGCTCTTCGATCTGGCTCAGAGCTTCATAGGCTGACTGGCCGGAGGTTTGCCACTTCGCGCCGCCCTCGCGGGTTTGAATATCGCAGAGCGCTTTTTGCGCTGTGTTCAACTGCACCTGCGCTGATTCCTCGAAGTCGTAGGCGCGCTGAATGGCGAGATTGCCCGCCGTAATCTGCTTCCGGCGAATCGAGCAATCTTCGACCATTCCGGCGTATGTCCGAATGTCGGAGAAGCGCGGGCATCCATCAAACAGGCTGGCAATGTAGGCAGGTCCGCCGCAGTTGTTTAATTCCCCAATGGCCTCAAGTTCCGCTTTGAGTGTGAGCGGGTCAATGCCCTTGTCTTCACCGTCCAGCTTGAGCATCGCCTTGAAAATCTTTCGATTGGAGGGCGAGAGAAAGTCGTCCGGCATCAACTTTTCGAGAGCCTGGGCGAGGGTCGAATTGTCGAGGATGATTACGCCGAGAATCATTCGCTCAGCATCCGGATTCCAGGGCAACCCGCGTTCAAGATTTACGCTGAGATAGCTCATGCGGCCACCTCCTGTTTTTGCCAGCAATCACATTTCGCGGGCTTGCCTTTGATGGTAACCAGAAACGTGTCTTTGCACTTTAGGCAGTTGTGGTGAGGCTTTGGCGGGCTTTCGGCCTGCAACGGCTCACTTGCTCGCCAAGAAACAAAATCCGAAACCCAGCGATGATCGAGCGGAGGTTTCTTTCGCCTCGATTCCCAAAACCGGCGCACTTCCGCGACTGTCGCGCCAACGCCCGCGAGCTGCATGGCGACAGACTGAACATCGCCTTTGAGTTTCCAACCGGCAGAGTCTTGAACGTTCAACAGGTCCGAGAGAGAGTTGGCGATCTGGTCTGTGAGCTTTACCTCGTTTGCTTCCCTCTCTCTCTTGTTTGTATGTTTGTCTGTCTGTTTGTTTGGTTGAACGTCGTTGGGTGACGTTGAACGCTGCTCAGCGACGTTGGGCGGTGTTGGGTTACTCTGAGCGTCGTTCACCTTCGTTTCTTGCCTGTCGTCATTTTCAGGCAGTGTTGGTGATTGTTTTCGACGTTCAGCGCTGCGCCTGCCCGCATTTGCCTTCTGCTCGCGATATTCGCGCTGTTCCCGGACCATTTCAGCAGCGAAGCCGGGCATAAACTCGTTTCCCCAGTCTTCACCCTTGTCCTGGAATCGCTCCAGGTGCGGAAGTAGCTGGCTGATTCGCTCAACGGATAGGCCGACGGCGTAAGCGAGGTCATCAGGATCCCGCGTCAATCCGCCTTCGGAAAGCGCATGCATTCCAATCAAAAGCAGATCGCCGCGAAGTGATGGGTCTGGAATTCGTGCGAGCTGTAGCAAGACTCGCTCGGTGTGAAGCTGAAACCATGAACCTTTGGGAGTTTCCACTATGCAGCCTCCCTTTCCATCGTTTCTCGCGAACGGCGATAGCGAAGGCTTGCGAGCCAGCAGCGGAAATTTTCAAAATCCGCCGCGCAGAGTTCGATTTTCCACGTCTGATGAGTTGGCCGGTGTGCAACATTGAGCGTCGCCACGTAATCTACGGAACAAAGCGGCGAAAAAAATGATTGAGACAGAATGGTAATTTTTGAAATGACCGGGGCGGGCTGTGCTATCATCACATCGTCGCGCCGTTGCAAATTGCGACTTTTTAGAGAGGGTTCAGCGTTGGTCGCGTTGAACCCTTTTGCATTTCCAATCATTGGTCGCCACCTCCCTTCCCTGAAGTTTTGCCCCCGGATTCCAGCCACTCTTTGATTTGCTGGCCACTAACAACGCGCCGCCTACCGACCCTGTATGTTTGAAGGTTGGAGGAATAGATCGCTCGCCAAAGAGTGATCGCAGCGACTCCGGCAGCAGCAGCGCCGTCAGGAATCGAATAATTTCGATTGAGTTCAAGAAGTGGGCCGCTGGGTGAGGTTTGTGATTTCGGCTTTGCTTTCGGTTTCGGCTTTACCGCTCCAGCCAGGACGGACATAATAAAAACTCCTTTACGGCCAGCCCGTGAAGGAATGGCCGCGATTCATCGTGGTCGTTTCATCAGGTAGCTCCGGCTAGTCACCACAACCTTTCGGAGCTGCCTGATGCGTTAAGTGCTCGCAAGACTGCGAAAGCGCAATCAGGATAATGCGTAGAGAAATACTTTCTTTTCAGTGCGAAAAAAGGTTTTAACGTGGATTCTCCGCTTGTGGCGTCTTGCCTGCGCGGGTCTGTTCTCTCCGACTCGTTTTTGTGTAAATCGCATATCCTAGAATCCTCTTCTCTCAACCCTCAAAATCTTACGCTTGGCCGTTTTACTTTATTTTCGGTGAGAATAAAGTCACTCCCTCCTAATCCGTTGAACTCATTGCCTTTCCCGTATTGTCCGTCTTTATCAACCATCAAAACCAATTACTGACGCTTTCCCTAATCCCTTTTATTGCAGCGTTTACATAGCTATTACATTATTTTCTGTGAGAATAAAGTAAACCACGAAAATGTTGCCGTTAAACCAAGCTTAGCCATACAGTTAGGTATCTGTTTTTTTTCAATCGGCAAAAATCCGAACTTGTTAGTTGATCAACTCCGGCTTTTCCGGCTCAGTTTCCAATCCATGCCAGCCGTCCAGCGCAGCCGCCGCGCGCGTCGCTGTCTCGGCATTTGCGTTGATGTAGACGTTGACTGCGGCGAGCGTGGTGTGACCAAGCACGCGCATCACCTCTGCCGGTGCCATTCCGGCTTCGACCATCCGAGTTCCCGCCGTATGTCGCAGATCGTGAAAATGAAAATCTTCAATCCCTGCAAAACCCTTGGCTGTTTCCCAAGAACGCTTGAAATCCGTCAGGCCAAAAACAGTTTCGGCGCAATCCGGGGGCGCTGCTTCAGACAGTTTGAATAGCTCTTCATAAACACGCCCCGTCATTCCAATCTCACGCTTCCTTGCCGTCTTGGAGTTCATCGCCTGGACGGTGATCAGCCTGGAAATAAAATCCACATCCGGCCAGCGCAATTTCAACAACTCGCCCCGGCGCATTCCAGTATCGGCGGCAACGATTACCAAGGGCCGCAAATGCGCTCGCTCTTTCACACAGGCCGCAAGCAAACGAGTCTCTTCGGACCTGGTCAGAATGCGACTGCGGCGCTTTTCTTCAGCGGCGGAAATGAGAGAATCGCCCATTTCAAATGGATTCCGAGACAGCCAGCCCTGACGCCGGGCAAAGTTCAGGATTGCGCGCATCAATTGAAGTTCGCGATTGACACTGGTTACCTTCAGTTCTTCGCCCTGGTTCTTTTTCCCTTCCCCAATCTTTGTTGTGAGCCTTTGAAAGCGAAACTTTTCGACGTCCGCATGAGTGATTGTTTTGATCAGACGTTTGCCGAAATGTTTCGCCAGCAGGTTAAGCCGGGATTTGACGCTTTTATGGGAGCGCATTCCGGCAACCTTCGTCTCTCCCTTGTAGACGGGTGCGAAAACTTTTCGCTTTTCGTATTCGCTCAGCAACTGGCTGAAGGTCATCCGGTCACCGTCAACGATCTTGACGCCGTGCTGTTCAATCTCTCGCATTAGGCTTTTGAGCAGCTTGCCGCCTTCGGTCCGGTTCTCAACCTTGCGCTGAATAACGTGCTGCTTCCCAAATTCATCTTTGTACGGCAGCCTGACCCACAAGCCGGGCCGGTCTTTTCGTTTGACGATGGATCCTGTTTTCTGTCTTGGCATAGCTTTCCTTTCTTGCTTGGGTTACAAAACGGGTTACGTTTCGCCTGCGCATTCAGGATAAGATGCGAGAAAACTGGATTCAATAAAATTGTTGATAAGGCTGAATTTATAGGTTGGCTGTGTAGTCAGGACGACTAAAGAATAGACTGTAAATCGGACTCATAACCCAAAGGTCGTAGGTTCAAATCCTACCCCCGCAACCACTTTCTAAAGCACTTAT
>CAYLJQ010000534.1:0-5148 GCA_964383955.1 uncultured Heliomicrobium sp.
CATGAATGTGGTTGCTGATGTCGTGGTGAATAAACTCGAAGTTAGGATTCGAGCGGTGATGAGCGATGTTTGCCAAATCGCCCGTCACCAAATTGTCCATCGCAATGACTTGATGCCCTTCGGCAATCAAGCGGTCAGCCATATGGCTGCCAATGAAACCGGCCCCGCCGGTAATTAAGATTCGCATTTTGCTATCGTCCTATTCCTCTATATTTGAATCCTGCGGCTTCAACCACTGCCGGATCGAGCACGTTGCGCCCGTCTACAAGAACTTTTGTGTTCATCACTTCGCCGACTTTTTCCAGGTCAAGGTATTGGAACTCTTCCCATTCGGTAACGATGACAATGGCATCGCAATCGTCTGCCAAGCTGACGGCATCCGTGGCATATTCGATCTTCAAGTCAGGATATAGTTTGGCGCAGGCTTCGTTGGCAATCGGGTCGTAGGCTTTGACGCGCGCGCCCATTTCCAACAATTCGCTGGCGATTTCCAGCGCCGGAGCGTCGCGAATGTCGTCGGTGTCTGGTTTGAACGCCAAGCCCAACAAGCCAATGGTTTTGCCTTTGATGATTTTCAGCACTTCCTGCAGCTTCAGCACCGGAACGTGGCGCTGGCGTTTGTTGACCGAAACGGTCGAACGCAGCAACTCCGGTTCGTAGTTGTATTCGTTGGCTATGTCTATAATCGCCGAAACGTCTTTGCCGAAACACGAACCGCCCCAGCCTACGCCTGCGTTCAGGAATTTTGGGCCGATGCGGCTGTCCAGTCCGAAACCGCGAACGACTTCTTTGATGTCCGCGCCGACGCGTTCACAAATGTTGGCGATTTCGTTGGCAAAGCTGATCTTGGTCGCCAGAAAGGCGTTCGCGGCGTACTTGATCATTTCCGCCGAAGCCAGATCGGTCGTCACGACCGGCACAGCCGTAAAACCGGAAGCGCGCGGAGCCGATGCCGGAGGCACAAACGTCTGTTCGACAATCGGTTCGTACAGGGCGCGCAATCGCTCAGCCGCGTAACTGTCCGTCGCTCCGATGACGATTCGGTCCGGGTAAAAAGTGTCTGCGATGGCTGAACCTTCGCGCAAAAATTCCGGGTTCGATGCGACCAGAAAAACGTCTTCGGGTTTAATGCCATTGAGTTTGCGGCTGGTAGTGGTTGTCGTGGAATTGCCTTGCCCGGCGGCGGCAGTTGCCAGCCTTTCGCGGTAGGCCGGATTTTCCTGCAAACCCTCCTTGACCAGCATCTCCACCCAGTTGCCGGAACCGATAGGAACAGTGGACTTATTAACAACGATTCGGCGGCGTTCGCAATCCAGCGCGCGGCCCACTGATTGCGCCACGGCTTTAACATAAGAAAGGTCTGCTTTGCCGGTTGGCAGGGGCGGCGTGCCGACAGCGATAAAAATCACTTCCGATTCTTTGACCGATGAAGCCAGATCGGTAGAAAACCTCAGATTGCCGCGCTGAATTCCGGTTGCGATGAGTTGATCCAATCCCGGTTCATAAATCGGTGATTTGCCTTCGCGCAGCATTTGAATTTTGCGTTCGTCAATATCCACGCAAACAACTGAACGTCCCAGATAAGCCAGACAAGTTCCGGTCACCAAACCAACGTAACCGGTGCCAACAACACAAACTTCCACAGATTGCCTCCTTGAAAACTAAATGCCATTGCTTCGGGGAGAGCAGCTTTGAGAGATAAATTCCGCGCAGCCATTGGAGAGAGAACGCTGTCGCGACAGGCGCGAGACTATAGCAAACAGATTAGAACCTGTCACCAATTGGTTTTTGTAGTCTTAACTTTTGCCTTTTGCGCGGTGATTCTCTACATTACCCGCCGTATCCCAAGTCATAACTTTACAGACTCGGAATAAGCTTACGGCGTCAAAACGTCGTTTGAATTCGTTCGGGCGGAAAATAATCAATGATTGGAAGAATCATCGGCAATTATCGAATCACCAGCGAACTCGCTCACGGCGGCATGGGAACCGTGTACCGCGGCCAGCACGTCAATCTGCCGAGAGAGATTGTCGTCAAATCCATTTTGCTCGGTGCATTTTCCCCTTCGGCGCAATCGCACTTGAAAGCTCGCTTCCGCCGCGAAGCTTATATTCAATCTCAGCTTGATCATCCGAACATCGTTCGTGTTTATGAGTTTTTTACCGCCGAAGACAATTACTATCTGGTGATGGAATACGTTCCGGGCATGAGTCTGAAGGATTTGCTGGCCCGCCAAGGAGTTCCAACACCTGCACAAGCTGTTTACCTGTGCAAACAAGCGTTGTCGGCTTTGGATTTCGCGCACAATTACACCTACGTTGACGAATCGGATATTCGCCACACCGGCATCATTCACCGCGACATCAAACCCGCCAATATGTTGCTGGACAACAAAGGCAAACTGAAAATCACGGATTTCGGGATTGTCAAAGTTCTGGGCGAACCGAACACCGGCGGCGGAATGACGCAAACCGGATTTCATCCCGGAACCGTAGAGTACATGTCTCCGGAACAGTTGCTGGGATTGGACATTGATGTGCGGTCAGACCTGTACAGTTTGGGTGTGACATTCTATGAAATGCTCAGCGGACGGTTGCCCTTCCAACGTTCTGCCACAGGCTCAGACTGGGAAATTCGTAAAGGGCATATTGAAGTTCCGCCGCCACCCATTACGGAAATTCGCCCGGATTTGCCGCCCACATTGGCTGCAATCATTATGCGTTCGCTGCAAAAAAGCCCGAACGACCGGTTTCAAACGGCGGCAGAGTTCATGGATGCCTTGCAAATTCACGAACGAACGGTCGGGCCTGAAACTCAGAGCAAAACTCCCAGCGGCAGATTGACCAAACCCTTAACTCCTTTTGTGCATTCTCCGGACGCTGCCACTCTGCTTCCGGAAACGGAAATCAGGCCTTCATCGCAAAGCACTCCACCGCCAATCGTTGCGCCGGTTTCGGATGCAATTCCGCCCCTGCGAACCAATGCGCCAATCATGGAAGAGGCGGAAACAATTCCGCTGGCGAAACATAAAGCAGAGGCGGCAGCAACATTTTCCAATACAACGAACAAGGTTTCGCCATCCAATTCGACCCCGACCGATGAAGAGACCTTGATTGCCGTAAAGCCCAAATCTTCCGGTAACAAGCTGGGAATGGCTGCGGGAGTTGTGGGCGCATTGCTGGTCGGAGCAGGCGGCACGTACCTCTTTTTTGGCCAAAGTCGCGCGAACGAGAAGAATTTGGCTGCCAAAGTTGAAGTTATTGCTTCGCCATCGCCGACGGCAACGCCAGCGCCAACCGCCACTGCCAAGCCCAAGCCGACTCAAAACGCGCAGGCTGTGGTTCCCGCAACTCCGCCACCAACTCCGAATTCAACGCCAAGCTTGGTAGAACGTGCCAGCGCCCTGTTAAACCAGGCCAAAGCTTTGGAAGATCGAGAACAATACGGCGAGGCAATTGCCAAGTATCAGGAATACCAGCAGGTCAATCCCAATTCTGCGGAAGCTGGGCTGGCTGGCAGCAAAGTGGCCGTTCTAAGCGCGCTTCACAGACTGCTGACCCTGGCCCAGGCGGACATGGAGGCCAGGAAATACTTTCAGGCGAGAGAAAAATACAGAAACGTGCTGCGGTTGAAGGCGAACTCTGCGATTGCTCAGGCGGGTGAAGCCGAAGCGCGCGCCAAAATGGCGACTGAAATGCCGAACGTGCGGATTGATCGCCCACAGATTCCTTTCCCCACTCAAGACCAAAATCCAAATCGCCGTCAATTTCCACCTCAAGACCAAAATCAAAACCGTCGGCAAAATCAGCCGACCTTGAAACGAGCTCCTAAGCCAACGCCAATACCGCCTGTCAATCAGTAACAGTCGTTTGGCACGTGTGGATGCTGGAACTATCGAGGTGAGCTATGACAAAACTGATCGCGTTGCTTTTGTCAGTCATGCTGATTGACATTGCAGTTCTTGCCCAAGATCAAAGCAGAAAAACCAAATCCGATGGGTTTACTGTTCGCGTTGATACGACCCTCGTTAATGTGCCGGTCGCTGTCTTGTCGCGCGAAGGAAAATTTATTCCCAACCTGCGCCGCGAAAATTTCCAATTGTTCGAAGACGGCGTGGCTCAGGAAATCACTCACTTCAAAAACACAGACGAGCCTTTCACCGTTGCTCTGTTGCTGGACATCAGCGATTCAGCCAAGATCAAACTTCAAGAGATCAAAAGTGCGGCAATTTCATTTTTGGATGAATTACGCGCGCAAGATAAAGCGTTCGTCCTGACCTTCGACGCTCACGTGGATGTGATTTGCAGTTCGACCGATGACAAAACCAGGCTGAAAAAAGCCATCAATCAGATTGAAGCGGGTGGCGGAACCAGCGTTTACGATGCCGTGGCCCAAACCTACCAACAGGAATTCAAGAATATCCACGGCCGTAAAGCAATCGTCATTTTCACCGATGGCGTTGACATACACAGTAAACAAGCGACCGCGGATTCGACTCTGTCATTGGCTGAAGAGCAGGATACGCCGGTCTATGTCATTCGCTATGACACTTACATCGAAGAAGTCAGGGTTCCGATTCCTGGCGTCAGAAGCATGTCGTCAACTGTAATCAGGGAAGGACTGAGCAAAAAAGAATACGATCTAGCCCGGCAATATCTTCAAACCATCAGCGATGTTTCCGGCGGACAATACTATTTCGCCACGAAGCCGGAGCAGGTGAAACAATTCTTCGCAAAAATCGCGGAAGAGTTACGACAGCAGTATGTGCTCGGCTACTATCCGACCAACCTTTCTCCTTCCAAACAAAGAAGGCAGATCAAGGTGAAAGTTGACCTGCCCAATGCGGCTATCCGAACCCGGAAACATTACGTTTACCAAGGCCGTTGAAGAAGTCATTACTTCTTCAATAAATCACGAATCTCAACCAACAAGACTTCAGACGGCGTCGGCGGAGGTGGCGGCGCGGCGGCGCGCATACGGTTGTAGGCTTTGACAATCAGAAAAATGACAAAAGCGATGATCAAAAATTCAATCGCCGTTTGAATGAAGTTACCGTATTTGATGGCGACTTCCGTGGTTTTGCCATCTTCGCCGACTTTCGATCCGATGACCCATTGCAATGTTTTGAAGTCAATTCCAGCCAGCACC
>CAYLJQ010000535.1:0-5136 GCA_964383955.1 uncultured Heliomicrobium sp.
CGTTTGTCTCAATGTTGCTTGTTCTGATTTAGAATCAACTTTGGAGTGCCGCCTTCTGGTTATCGCTTTGGCCAATCAAAAGTTTCGCTGACGAAGATGCGAAACTGTGCCAAAATCCAATTTCGGTTTTATCTTATGGCATTGCTGTAGGAAGGATCCCAACGCTACGCCAAAAGCGCAGCACTCCAAGGTTCACTTATGCGAGTCAAGAAAACGGCTTTAATCGTCTGCAACAACGGCAAAGAATACTGGATCACGCAAAAACAGTTCTGGAAAATGGTCAGGGAAGGGGTGGTCACGCAAATTGGCGATCAACCTTTGAAAGGCCAGTTTCGCGGACGTGATGATCAATTGCTGATTACCGTTGGCCACACTGTGCTGAACCACGCTACACCGGTTCATACCAGCGAGGTTTTACAGACGGCTCGCTTGAAGAAAAACAAGAAGTGAGATTGGCCCTGAGAGGCGGTTTCTTTGGGAACTTTTTCAGTTTGAGCGCGTGTGAGTTGCCAGCTTGTGTGAGACAGACCAAGGTCAAATGATTCGCTCATTGTCAGGTCTTCGAAATCGCATCGCATAGAGTGGCTATTCGCCAAATAAAACAAAAGGGAATTGACGGCTGGTGAGGAAGCGTCAATTCCCTTTTGTTTTTCACAACCTTTCAGCCGCACAACACGGAACCGCCATTGACGTTCAAAATTTCTCCCGTAACGTGCCGCGCCAGTTCGGAAGCCAGAAAAAGAATTGGATTGGCCACGTCTTCGGCTGTCGCCACACGGCCCAAGGGAATCGCGGCATTAATCGCCGCCAGCGCGGCAGCATCCGTTCGCAATGCTGAAGCCGCCATTTCGGTGTCAATCCATCCGGGCGCGACACAATTTACATTCACATTGACCCGTCCAAGTTCTGCGGCCAGAGATTTGGTCAGACTGATGACAGCGCCTTTCGACGCGGCGTAATCGGAATGAAACGCTTCGCCGCGTTGCCCGGCGGTCGAACTGACAATGACGATTTTGCCGCCGCGCTGCGCAGTGAAGATTGCGGCAGCTTCCCGGCAAATGTGATAAACGCCGTTGACATTCACGCGCATGGTTTCGTTCCACTGCGTTTCATCAAGTTCCGTGATTGCGCGATCATCGGCAGGCCAAATCCCCGCATTGGCGACTACCACGTCCAGCCGCCCGAACGTTTCCAAAGTTTGTTTGAAGAGCGATTTTGCCTCGGTGGCTATCGAAACGTCGGCTTGCAGGGCCAGCGCTTTTGCGCCGAAATGCTCGACTGATCTTGCAACCGATTCTGCGGCATTGCGGTTCGCTTTGAAATTAATGACAACGCCTGCCGCGCCGGCTTCTGCGAATTTGATCGCCGCCGCCGCTCCGACGCCGCGTGAAGCGCCCGTAATCAGAATGACTTGATTCTTGAAACTGAGCATCGTGATTCTCCGTAAAGCCAGTTCGTCAATTCCCCGAATGAATTTTGCTGATCGAATTGCGGTGATACACTCCCCAGCAACCAAAGACAACCTGGTACGACCGAAGGAGACGACGAAAATGTTTTGCCCGAACTGCGGGACTGACAATTCAAAAGGGCAGAAATTCTGCACACGTTGCGGGACGAACTTGCTGGCGATAGACCGCGCCCGCGAAATCATCTCGGAGATGAACGGTGCCACGCCCGCGCCGGCAGTTTCGCCCAATCTTGTATTCGCAACGGTTGCTTTGTTGAGTGTTATCGGATTTATCGCCGTCACGCTTGGGACGTACGAATTATCCAAAGATGACGGAAGACATGGGCCGCTGCCTTTCTTTTTTATGGCTGGAGGCTTCACTTCGCTGATTCTGATTTGCCGGTACTTGATCAGATTAATACAGCCCGCGAGCAAAAAAGAAACAAAAATGATTCAACCGGCTCAGCCAAATTCTTATATCCAGCCCCAGCCGGTCCAGCCTGGAACAACCAACAGAGCATTGAATGAAGCCTCTGTGCCTTACCAAAGCATTGTCGAAGACCCGACGCGACAGTTTGAGCACGAAAAGCGTTCCAATTCCTGATTTTCAATTACTGGTTGCAGCAGGCGGCTTGGGTGTTGGTTGACCTACGGGTTTGGGGGCAGGTTTTGATTCGCTGGATGAAGACGCCTCTGCTGGCTTTTTGTCATCGGCGCTTTCCGTTGATGCTGATTTGACGGCATCCGCTGGTTTTCCTTGGGAAGCTTTTGACGAATTCGACGATCCTCGCTTACCAGCAGAGCCCGATGAAGGCTCAGGTTTTGGAGTGGAAGAAGTCGCCCCTGGCAGAATTCCGATTAGTAATTCATTCCATTTGATCGCCCGGGCCAGTACGACCCCAATTCCGATCAGGATCAAAAACAACAAAACCTCAAGCAATCGTTTGCCCGCGCGTTCCACCCGGCTGTTGGTTGTCCGCATGTTTTCCGGCACATAGCTGTAAACGCTGGCTCGGCAAATTGGGCAGTAGAACTGATTGTCAGGGATGTCGTTTCGGCAGCTTGGACATTGCATTCGCTTATACCTCGGTTTGACTTGAGGGGGATTGATAATCCAGCTTCAGTTCGCCGTCAGCTTCCGTCACCGTAACCTTGCCGCCATTTTGCAGACTGCCGAACAAAATTTCGTTGGCCAGTTTTTCTTTGATCTGGGACTGAATCAATCTGGCCATGGGGCGAGCGCCAAATTGTTTATCGAAGCCTTTGTTGGCAAGCCAGGCGCGGCCATTTTCCGCCAATTCCAATTCGACGTTCTTGTCTTTCAACTGGGATTGCAACTCGGCGATGAATTTGTCCACCACACGTTCAATGTTTTCAAAGCTCAAGGATTCAAACGCGATCCAGGCATCCAGACGGTTTCTGAATTCGGGGCTGAATGTGCGCTCGATTGCGCCCTGCGCTTTGCTGCCCGTGCCGCCAATGCCACCCTGTTCGTTGTGCCTGAAGCCCATTTTGTTGCCGCTCAATTCACGCGCGCCGGCATTCGTCGTCATAATCAGAATCACGTTGCGGAAGTCGGCTTTCTTGCCGTTGTTGTCCGTCAATGTCGCGTGATCCATCACTTGCAGCAGAATGTTGAACAAATCCGGGTGGGCTTTTTCAATTTCGTCCAGCACCACCACCGCGTAAGGGGTTTTGCGAACCGCATCGGTCAGCAAGCCGCCTTGATCAAAGCCCACATAACCCGGAGGCGCGCCGATCAGGCGAGACACAGTATGTTTTTCCATGTACTCGCTCATGTCGAAGCGCAGAAATTCGACGCCCAGACTCTTGGCCAGTTGTTTGGCCAGTTCGGTTTTGCCAACGCCGGTTGGGCCAGAGAATAGAAACGAACCAATTGGTTTTTCGGGATTTCCCAGGCCCGAACGTGAAAGTTTGATCGCGTCAACAACTTGTTTGACGGCGTGATTCTGGCCAAAAATCACCATTCGCAATTCGAAATCCAAATCCTGCAACCGTTCCTTGTCAGATTTTGAAACTGACTTCGGCGGAATCTTCGCCATTTTGGCGACGACCAGTTCGACTTCGTGTTCAGTGATGGTTTCGGGACGTTCTTCCGCCGGTTTCAGTTTTGTCGCGGCACCAACTTCGTCAACAACGTCAATCGCTTTGTCTGGCAGGTAACGGTCGTTGATGTGTTTGGCGGAAAGTTCCGCAGCGGCCCGCAAGGATGCGTCGGTGTATTTCACACTGTGGTGTTCTTCGTAATAAGGCCGCAATCCCTGCAGGATTTTGTAGCTGTCTTCGATGCTTGGCTGCGAAATCTCAATTGTTTGAAAGCGCCGGGCCAGCGCGCGGTCGCGTTCAAACGAAGCTTTATATTCGTTGTAAGTCGTCGAACCGATGCAGCGCAATTCGCCGCCGGCCAGCGCCGGTTTCAGAATGTTTGACGCGTCCATTGAACCGCCGGAAACGGCACCTGCGCCGACGATGGTGTGGATTTCGTCAATGAACAGAATCACGCCCGGTTTTTTCTTCAGCGCGGTGATGACGGCTTTCAGGCGTTGCTCAAACTCGCCGCGGTAGCGCGTTCCAGCCAGCAGCGCTCCCATATCCAGCGAATAAATTTCAACATCCTTCAACACTTCCGGGACTTCGCCTTTATGAATTTTCAGCGCCAGGCCTTCGGCAATGGCGGTTTTGCCCACGCCGGGATCGCCCAAATAAAGCGGATTGTTTTTCCGGCGCCGGCAAAGCACCTGAATCGTTCTTTCAAGCTCCGTCTGGCGGCCAATCAGCGGATCAATTTTGCCTTCGGCGGCGCGTGCATTCAGATTGGTGGTGAATGCCGATAGCGGATCGCGCACACGTTGCGGTTCCGCTTCGTCATCATCTTCGCCCGTAAAAGGAAGCTCTTCACCTTCGCCATCGAGTTTGGAAATGCCGTGAGAAATGTATTCAAGAATGTCCAGGCGAGAGATGCTTTGTTTTTCGAGCAGGAATTTGGCGTGCGAGTGATGTTCATCAAACAGCGAAGCCAGGATGTTGCCGCCGTCAATCTTGTCCTGTCCCGAAGACTGCGCCTGATGCATTGCGCGATCAATTACCCGCTCAAATGCGGCTGTTTGCTCCGGGCGCAATTCCAGGGTCCGGGGCAGCGGCGTCATGGTTTCCCTGAAAAATTCGTTCAGGTCGTGGCGCAAGATTTCGACGTCCCCCCCGCAGTTGTGAATAACATCCGCCGCGGTTTGGTCGTGAGTCATCGCGTACAGCAGGTGTTCGAGCGTCAGAAATTCGTGACGGCGTTTGATTGCTTCATTGGCCGCCAGTTGCAGCGTGGCTTGTAATTCTCTGGTAATCATTTCGGTAATTGAAAATTGATAGTTGATAATTGAATAGTTGAAAGAGGGGCAGAACTGTCCGTTGTCAATTATCCATTATCAATTGCGATTCATTCTTCCTCTAACGTGCAGAGCAGCGGATATTCATTTTCCTGCGCCATCATAATCACTTTCGCCGCTTTGGTTTCAGCGATTTCAAATGTGTAAACGCCAGCGACTCCAATGCCCTGATTGTGAACCTGAAGCATGATGCGAATCGCTTCGTTTTCCGAATGGTGAAACACGTCCATCAACACCAACACAACAAACTCCATTGTGGTGTAGTTGTCGTTGTGCAGCAAAACTTTA